>JBOHFU010000011.1:0-20089 GCA_050699675.1 Pseudonocardiaceae bacterium | reverse complement strand
ACTCGCTCAACCAGCACGCGACGTTCAACTATCGCGACGACCTGTTCACCGACAAGCTGCTGATCCACATCAATATTTCCGAGATGGAGATCGACAAGGCATACAAGGCTGATCACGCGCTTGTCGCCGATGCGCGGCCTGCGGTCGCGGCGATTACCGATGCGCTCGACAAAAGGGTCGGTCCGGTCGCGCCGAGAAAGGTAGACGGCCGTGACTACGAGGCCCGACGCATTCTCCACCTGACCGGCGGGATCCATCCCGGCCAGCTCGCTCAGACGATCGGGAGGATGCTGCCCGAGAATGGTATTGTCCTTGCCGATGCAGGCGCGCATCTCGCCTGGTTCGGCTATTACCTCGAGCTCGAGGAGGGCCAGAATTTCCGCAAGCCCGGCACGTTCGGGCCGATGGCCGGGCACGTCAACGGCGCTCTGGGATTGAAGGTCGCGCACCCGGATCGCGCCATCGTGGTCGGCTGCGGCGACGGCTGTTACTCGCTTTCGGGCTTCGAGCTGATGACTGCGGTCGAGAACGACATCCCGGTGATCTGGGTGATTTTCAACGACAACGAGTTCAAGCTCATCAAGCTTTACCAGATCGTGACGTACGGTGAAACCGGACTCGTCGAGTTCCAGAACCCCGACTTCGCCGATTATGCCCGGGCCTGCCGCGCGGACGGCTACCGCGTCGAAACCCTCGACGAGTTCAAGGACGCGTTCGCCGCGGCACTGGTGTCAGGCAGGCCGACGGTGATCGATGCGAAGATCACGCGTTGGGCGGTTCCGCATTACAGTCCGTCACCCGATGGTGTAATCGCGGGGATGGTCGAGGCGATTGAGCAGCGTTTTCTCGATGACTGACCTTGCGACCGTCGCGACGGGGCGTGCGGCCGAGATTCCGTGGAAGTGAGGAGAGGGACATATGGCACAGGCATGGAGCGAGGAGTTCGTGGGGGGCAGCCCCGAAGCGGAGCGCGTCACTTTCGAGCAGATGGCGAGGGAGATGATGCTTGTCCAGCTGAAGAACCAGAAGCATGCGAGCAGGAATGGAGTTCCCCATGCCGTCGACCGCGCCTTGCACGCCAAGTCGACGCTCGCTGTCGAGGACGCCGAGCTCCGTTTCCTCGACATTCCGGCCGACCTGCGGGTGGAGTTCGCCCAACCGGGCGCGGTCTATCCAACGGTCGTCCGCTTCTCGAATGCCGCCGGGAATGGACAGCCCGACTACGAGCCCGACATGCGGGGGGTCGCGCTTCGGATCAATATTTCACCGGAGCAGCAGCACGACCTGCTGATGACCAACTATCCCGTGTCGCACGCACGCGACGCGCGCCAGTTCGTGAAGTTTGCGATCGCGACCGCAGGCGGCACGGTGTCCCGCGTGTTCGGCTTGGTGAGAGTCGCGTTCGTGTTCGGTCCGTCCGAGACCGTGCGGATGCTGAGGAACGTTTCTGCCGGGCGCCGGCGCAAGGTGCGTAGCATCGCGGCCGAGACCTACTGGAGCCGTGGCGCGATCCGCTGGGGCGACACGCTCGCAGTCCGCTATTTGCTCCGGCCGGCGCCCGATACGTTGCTCGGATCCGAACCGTCGGAGCAGGACCCCGAGTTCCTGTCGCACGAGGTGGCCCGCCGGCTGGCCGAAGGCGACGTGCGCTTCGAGCTGTGCATACAACGATTCAAGGACGGGCAGTCGACGCCGATCGAGGACACCGCCGTGGCGTGGTCGGAGAGGGTCTCGCCGCCGGAGCCGGTCGCCGTGCTCACGATCAGCAAGCGGGACGTCGACGTCGAGGGCGAGCAAGGCATCAACAGACGGGTCATCGACGGCATGGCGTTCAACCCGTGGAACACCACCGACAGCTTCCGCCCGCTCGGCAACCTGAACCGGGCCCGCAAGGCCGCCTATGACGCGAGCTCGGCCCACCGCCTCGGCTTTCGCTGGCGGACCGACCCGCCGCTGCGCAACGTCGTTTTCGCGGCCGGTGCCCGCGCGATGTTCTCCGTCCTGAATCGCTACCGGGAGTGGCACCGGCTGCCGGTGTCGCTGAGCGCGATGAACCTCGCCGGCCTCCGCCACGTCTTGCGTCGCAGTAACCTCTTGGATACCGAGGTGCGTGAGGCGCCGCCGCCGGCGCGCCCGGTTCCTGTGTTGCCTGACGAGACGGTCCGTGTGTGGCGGACCTTCGACGGCACCTACAACGATTTGTCCGAACCCACAATGGGCGCGGTGGGCGCCGCCTTCGGCCGCAACCTTCAGCCCGATTACCGTCCAGACTTGTTCGAGGAGCCGAACCCGATTGTCGTCAGCCAGCAGCTGCTCTTCCGCAAGACGTTCCTGCCGGCGCGATCGCTCAATCTGCTCGCCGCGGCTTGGATCCAATTCCAGGTGCATGACTGGGTAAATCACGCTCGCCATCCCCTGGGGAAGAAAGACGTCCGGGTGCCGTTGCCGCCGGGCATGGCCGGGTGGTCGAACACACCCGGTGGGCCGCTGGAACCGGAGATGCGCATCGCCGGGAACGTCTCGCTGGGTGAAGATCGCGCCGATGGGCTGCAGCGGCTGTTCGCCAACTCCGCATCGCACTGGTGGGACGGCTCCGAGGTCTACGGCGCCGACAGTGTGAAGGCACGCGAACTCCGCGACGGTACCAAGCTGCGGCTTTCCCCGGAAGGCTATCTTCCCGAAGACACCAAAGGATTCGAGATCACCGGCTTCAACGAGAGCTGGTGGCTCGGCCTCAGCGGCCTGCACACGCTGTTCGCCCGCGAGCACAACCTACTCTGCGACGAGCTCCGCACGCACTATCGCGGGTGGAGCGACGAACAAGTTTATCAGACGGCGCGGCTGATCGTCTCAGCGCTGATCGCGAAGATTCACTCGGTAGAATGGACGCCGGCCATCCTCGCCACCGAGACCCTCGACCTAGGAATGAATGCCAATTGGAACGGCCTCCCCGCCAACGACTGGGTGGCCAGGTTCGGTATCTGGCTGTTGGACGAGCACTCCAGTGTAGGAATTACGTCGACGCTGCCCGACCACCACGGCGCGCCTTTCTCGCTGACCGAGGACTTCGTCACGGTTTATCGTATGCATCCGCTGCTGCCGGACGACTATAGCTTCTATGATTACCGGACGGGCGAGCTGCTGGGCCAACGCGGATTCCTGGAGATCCAGGGAGACAAGGCCGACCACGAGATGCGCGCGCTCGGCCTGCATAACATGCTCTACTCGTTCGGCATCTCGCATCCGGGCGCAATCACGCTGCACAATTATCCGCGCTCGCTGCAGGCGTTCGAGCGCGACGACGAGCGCATCGACCTGTCGGTCGTCGACCTGGTGCGCGACCGACGGCGCGGCGTGCCGCGCTACAATGATTTTCGCGCCGGGCTGCACATGCCGCGTATCACGAAGTGGGAAGACCTTTCCACGGACCCAGAAACGGTAAGGCTGATGCGCAGCATCTACCGTAGTATCGACGAGGTCGACACGATGGTCGGGTTGTTCGCCGAGACGCCGCCGGAAGGATTCGGCTTCTCCGACACCGCCTTCCGCCTCTTCCTCCTGATGGCGTCGCGCCGGCTGCAGAGCGACCGCTTCTTGACCGTGGATTTTCGCCCGGAAATCTATTCGCAGTTCGGGATGGACTGGATCGCGAACAACGGCATAACGAGCGTGATCCTGCGCCACTGCCCGGAGCTGGCGGCGGTGCTCCCGCGCGATGCGAGCGCCTTCGCCCCGTGGCGCCCTGTGACAGGGCGTTAGCCGTGGATGCGGAGAGGAGCCCGATGACCGACCATCAGACGACGCACGCCCACCCGGGTCTGGACGCGCTGTTCAGCCGCCCGCTGCTGGAGACGATGTGGCGTCGGCGCACGCACCGGGTCAGCCGCGGCAGCTCGGTCACGGCCGGCTCGATGAGCTATGAATCGAGCCGGCCGCGCGCGCCATTGTCCGAGCTAGAGGAGGCAGTCCTCATCGCGCTCACCGGCTGCACCGGGCTCACCATGCCGGATCGCCCGTTCGCCGATCCGCGCGACGGCAAGCCGATCATGGCCAAGCCCAACCTCAACATGGCGGGGCGGTCGGCAGGCAGCCCCGACAACGCCCAAGGGACGCACTTCTTTCTGATCAATGACAGCGGTACATATTTTCTGCGCAAGTTGCCGCCGGTGGTCGATGGCTCTTCGCCGTTCGACCCACAGGTGCTGATCGCACGTGCCAACCAGTCGAAGGTGCGCATCCTGGATCGCCGCATCGACGTGCCGGACGGCAACCGGGACTTTCCGGCCTATCTGGACTCCAACCGGTTTCTGTCGAACCTTCCGGGGACGACTATTCTGTTTCCGGTGGTCGATCTGTCTCGTCAGTACATCAACGGCATGATGTACCTGCTCACGCAACCCGAGGGTGCCCGGCCGACGATCGTCGACGATCGCAACTTCTACCGTCTCGCGGGCGTGAAGAGCTGGGTTGAGAACGGTTTTCTGAACAAGGACATCAAGTTACCGCTCGGCGTGATCTGGGCGATGCGCACGCAGATCGAGGCCGATCTCATTCTGCAGAACCTGATGTTGGTCGCCGACGCGATGGGGCTGGGAGCGTGGATCCACGCCTCGATCGCGCCGCCGGTCCTGCTGGGCGATCCCAAGTTCCGCAATGCCTACGGTAGGATGCTTGGTTTTGACTGGATCACGCCGAAGTGGAAATTGGCCGACGTCCTGCGTTGGCACGTGCCCTTGCCTCTTCCGCGGCTCGCGCAACTAAGAGCGAACGCAATCGGGCTTCGTCACAAGGGCGAGCACCTCATCAAGGCGATGTGCCCCCCCAATTACGACAGCATGGCCGAAGCGGTGGATGCGGTGATTGCCGACAAGTTCGGCCCGGACGGTATCTACACCGACGAGGCGCTGTTCGACCGCATCTACAAGGGCGATTTCGGCGCGAAATATCTAACCGAGGCCAGCGACTACACCGCCGACGTCATCGCATGCACACGCGATATCTGTACGTATATCTACGAAACGCACGGGCGTTTCCCGGCACACGCCGAGGCGATCCACGTGCCCGGCGTATGGCTCCAGACTCACCATCTCGAGGAGGAATACTACGACCGGTTCTTCCGCGACGGCCTGACCGATGCCCATCGAGCGCACGATCACGACTGGCACACGATCGGATGACGGTCGCACCGGCATGGCTGTTTCTTCACACCCTGGTAGCGGCGGCTCGATCGTTGCTGACCCGGCGTGAGCTGGCCGACCACGTGGCGATGCTCGCCGAGGCCGTACCATGCCGGAGGCGTTCACGGTGCTGTTGATCTCCACCGGGCCGGGCCGCCGGGGCTATCGTCTTTCGCACTGGTGGTTTGGAAGTCTGCAGTCGGGGAAATTTCGATGGTCAGCATGAGGAAAGGGACACGAGAGAGGCGGCGGTGAGGAATGGCGGCGTGTTGAGCACTGTTGACACCAACCAACGTGGCAAGTCGTTGACACACCAGGCGTTGCTGTACGGATCTAAGGAGGAGTTCCTCTCGTGCGTTGTTCCCTTCATCCGGGATGGCCTGGACCGCGGCGACCCGATCCGGGTCACGACCACGGACCGTAATACCGGGTGGCTGCGCGCGGCGCTGGGAGCGGATGCCCGCCATGTGGCGTTCTCTGATAGCAGCCAGTGGTACCGGCATCCGGTACGTGCGCTGGCGGCTACGCACCGCACCGTTGCGGCGGTCCCGGACGGGCAGCGGGTGCGGATGATCGGAGAGCCGTTGTGGACCGCCCGCACCGGGCAGGAGAACAAGGAGTGGGCACGGCACGAGTCGCTTATCAACGCCGCGCTCGCATGGGCCAACGCCGCGTTGATGTGCACTTATGACACCCGTGTCGTTGGTCGCGATGTCATGACCGAGGTGGCCCGAACCCATCCCGAGCTGGTGGTCATCGGAGGCTCCCGGCCTAGCCCGACCTACGCCGACCCGGCGGTGTTCAACGCCGAAGCAGACAAGTCACCCTTGCCCAAACCGCCTCCCTCGGCCCTGCGGCTGAGGTTTAGCGGAGTGGGTCAGCTGTCCACCTTGCGCGATTTCGTGACCTCCTATGCCACCTGGGCCGGAGCGGCTTTACAGGAAGTCGAGCAGTTTGTGCAGGCGGTCGACGAGGTCGCGACCAACGCGATCGAGCACGGCGGTAGATCGGGCGTGCTGCGGGTCTGGACCGGCCCGCACACTATGTCGTGTGAGGTCAGCGACACCGGTACCGGACTGCACGACCCCTTGGTCGGGCGCCTGCCTACCGGCCGCTCCGCTGCGCGCGGACGCGGGCTGTGGTTGGCCCGGCAGTTGTGCGATCTTGTCGAACTGCGCACCAGCCCGGCAGGCACGACCGTACGGCTGCATCTGACCCTGCCCTGACGAGGAGACGGGGCCAGACGAGTCATAGTTAGTTCTTCAGGGCGTCTTCCACGTTGTCGGCGAGGGTGAAGTGCTCCCGCAGCCCGGTGGCCTCCAGCGCCAGGTTGGCGGTCCGGGAGTTGCACACTAATCGCAGGTCGCGGTCTTCTCGGCTAGCGAGTTCGTTGGCTTCGAACAACACGGACAGCCCGGCAGATCCCAAGAACCTCACACCATCAAGGTTCACCACCACGACCTGGGCAACGGTCAGCTGCGCGGTCAGAAAGGTGGCCAGTTCCGGAGCGGTCAGCGCGTCCACCTCACCCATCACGGTGACGACGCGTGCATCCGGACCGTGCTCGGTTACCTGCAGACCGATGTCGGCGGGGAACTCGCTGCTCACACTTACGCTCACACCCGCACGATATAGCGCAGGTCACTGAGAGGCGCGCGCGGCCGGGACCGGGTTGCTGATCGGTATATCTGGTCGGTGGGCGGCAGCCCGGGCGGCCAGCACGGTCCGGCATGTTTGGATGCCCTGGCTCCGGGTAGCTCATCTCTTTAGGGAGAGTGGAGAGGGGGCTTATGCGCGACCATCCAGGCTTGCGCACCTGTGACCAGGCGCATGCCCGACTGCTGGAAGCCGACGCAGAGACGGTCCGATGGGGCTCCGTTGCTGCTCAGGAGGCAGTCGAGCGGATCTGCCGAGAGGTGGCGCTGCGGTGCCAGCGGATCATTGACATGTACAGCACTGCGTCCATCCCGGACGAGGACGGTCACAACCGCCCGGATCCCCGGTAGAGCGGCCCGACGATGCCGCGACGGTGTCGTCGTTGAACAGAGCCGTGGCATCGTGCAGGACGCCGAGCCGGAACGATTGTGGCGTCCTGCACGTTGGCTGGCCGTGCCGACCGCCCGCTACATGCCGTTGCCGATCGCGCTGCCCGACCGGGCGTTGTTGCTGATCGCGGGTATGCCTGGTGCCGGCAAGACGACCCTGTTGCAGCGGCTGTCGGTGTCGCGCGATTCGCCATCTGATTCGGTCGTGGTGCTCGACTCCGACGCTATCCGCGCCACGCTGGCGCGGCGTTGGCCGATGGTCCCGTACCGCCGTTACCGCCCGCTGGTGCACCTGCTCCACCGCCTCGTCATAGGCCGCGCCGCGCTGGGTGCGGTGCCCGTCCTCGTCGTCCACCTGCCCGCCACCGGTGCGGCTACTCGGACCGCGCTGGCCGGGCTGGCCCGGCTCACCGGCCGGGAGGCGCACGTGGTCTGGCTTGATGCCGACCCCACGCAGGCCCGTGCCGGCCAGCTCGCCCGCGGCCGGGTGGTGTCCGCCGGGTCCTTCGCCCGCCACTCCTGCCGCGCGGTCGCGGTTACCCGACGGCTGCGGCAGGGTGAGCGTCTCCTCGGCTGGCGAAGCGCTACTCTGCTCGACGGCACAGCGGCCCGCCGCGGGATCATGCTTATGCCGTCCTCGCTACCGCCTCGCGAGTGGTAACAGACGCGAGTCCGCCCGGCTAGCCGGTGCTCACGGAGCGCAGCCCGCCGGGCTGGCGACCGGTGAGCCGGTTGAGCTTCGCTACCCCTGCAGCACGTCATGGCTCACGGCGCCACACAGCGGTCATACCCTCGCTGCGCAGCCATGCCCTGTCCAGTCGCCTACGGCGGTACTGCTGCAGGCAGCCACGTGAGACCTCCGGCGAGTAGACGTCGAACACGTCGCCCCGCTGGCCATAGACCAGGACCGCGTGACAGTCGACCTTGCCCCAGTCGTTGTCGACAGAGAGCCACACAAGGCGGCCGTGGTCCAGGGCGCCGCTGATGTCGGCGAGCGTGGGCTGACGGTGTTCCGTCCGCATCCTGGCGCCGAACGTGCTCAACTCTTGCGCCGCGAGACACTCGCGGTGGTGCCGCTCCAGCCGATGCTGTGTCCAGTACTCGTCCCACGACGAGTCCCACTCCTGACGGTAGTAGTGCTTCAGGTAATCGAAGCCCTCCTGCAGGAACCGCTCAGGCTCGTAGGCACTCACCATGTGCAGGGAGAGGCATTGCTGGAGCAGGAAACGCCTGGCCCTGGCGCGCTGCGCGCCGCAGCCTGGCTCCCGACCAACCTCACGATCAACCCACAGCGTGTCCGGGGCGTCGGTAACCTCTAACACGTACAGAACATTTGCAGCGACACAGGTCAAGCATGAGTACTCGTCCACTTGATGCAGGTCCAGCGGTTCTCGCTGGCGCATGACAAAGGTCACGGCACGATCCCCACATGCAACTGTAACTGGACGACGTACTTGTGTTTGAGCTTCACGTGCCACTGGTCGGATTCGTGCAGGTTCAGGTGCGGGGAGCCTTCAATGCCGGTGATCTGCTGCTCCGGGTGGTTGGGCGGTACGCCTCGACGATGATCGGGGCGATCGTTGATGGTATAGGCGAAGCTCACCGATGAATGCGGCGGATCGCTGACGAAGCACCTGGGTGCGGAACTCTGACAGTGAATCTTGGTCAGTGAGTCGTTGCTGCTCAGCGATGGTGCCCCCGGTGGGAGTCGAACCCACACTGGACGGGTTTTGAGTCCGTTGCCTCTGCCGGTTGGGCTACGGGGGCGGGCTGTTGGCGGGATCATTGTACGGGGTGTTGGAAAAGGTCCCGACTCCGATCCTGGCACCGCTATCGTGGCAGGCCAGGGTGTTGGCCGGACGAACGGAGGTCTCCCCGGTGACTCAGCAGGGTGACGTAGGTGTGGTACCCACCGAGCTGGACAGCACCCCGAGCGTACACAGGGTTCTTGTCGCCGAGGACGAGGCGCTGATCCGGCTGGACCTCGTCGAGATGCTCACCGAGGAGGGTTACGCCGTGGTCGGTGAGGCGGCTGACGGGCAGCAGGCCGTCGAGCAGGCCGAGCGGCTGTGCCCCGATCTGGTGATCATGGACGTGAAGATGCCGAAGATGGACGGTATCGACGCGGCGTCGATCATCGCGGAGCGGCGTATCGCGCCGGTGGTGATCCTGACCGCGTTCAGCCAACGCGAGCTGGTGGAACGGGCCCGCGATGCCGGTGCGATGGCTTACCTGGTGAAGCCGTTCGGCCGCAAGGACCTGGTGCCGGCCGTGGAGCTGGCGGTGTCGCGCTTTCGTGAATTGGTCGCCCTGGAGTCCGAGGTGGCGGGCCTGACCGACCGGCTGGAGACCCGCAAGGTTGTGGAGCGCGCCAAGGGGCTGCTGATGGCCCGGCATGGGCTCACCGAACCGGAGGCGTTCCGCTGGATTCAGCGCAATGCGATGGACCGCCGGACCACCATGAAAGCGGTGGCCCAGGCGATCATCGAGAGCCTGCCAGCGATCCCGCCGGGTACCGCCCGCGACAGCCGCTAGGCGGGTGGCGTGGCGGATCACATCTTTGTCACGACAGGCGACTGATCGTGTCACCCCGGGCACCGGCAGCACTACGGTCTGACGATCGCATGGTGGGAGGCCGACGCTGGCAGCCCGCAGCACCGTCTGTTCTGAAGGAGATATCCATGGTGCAGCGCACCGCGCTCCGCATGGCAGCCCTGATGGGCGCCCTGTCAGTCGTCCTGGCTGGTTGCGGCGGTAGTGGCAACACCGCCGCTCCTGGCACCCAGCCCCCGGCCGGTGATGGTGGCACGCCGGTGAAGACGTGTGAAGACTTCCCGCAGGCCAAGGCGAGTGGGCAGCCGAGCATCGCACCGCTGAAGATCGGCACGTTGCTGCCGGAGACCGGAAGCCTGGCCTTTCTCGGCCCGCCCACGTTCGCCGGCGTTGACGTGGTGATTAAGGAGATCAACGCGGCCGGAGGGGTGCTGGGCAACCCGGTCACCCACATCCGGGGCGATTCCGGCGATGACAAGACCGACACGGCGAACCAGACCGTGGACCGCGAGCTCGGCCAGGGCGCCCAAGTGATCGTCGGGGCTGCCGCCTCCGGTGTGACCAAGTTGGTCATAGACAAGATCACCAATGCCAGCGTGGTTCAGTTCTCGCCCGCCAATACCTCCGACGAGTTCACCTGCTGGCCTGACAAGGGCCTGTACTTCCGGACTGCTCCGCCGGATTCGCTGCAAGCCCAGGCCCTGGCGGCGCTGATGGCCGCCGATGGTGCGCAGCGGATCTCCATCTTGGCTCGCAATGACCCCTACGGCAGCGGCCTGGCCGACCACACCGCGCAGAACCTGCGTGACGCCGGCATCCCGCAGAACCAGATCCAGAAGATCATTTATGATCCGAACGCGACGTCCTACAACACCGAGATCGACGACGTCCGGCAGTTCAACCCGAACGCGATTGCGGTGATCGGCTTCGACGAGTCGAAGAAGATCATCACCCGGATGAGCGAGGTGCAGATCGGACCCGGTCAGAAGCTGGTCTACGGCACGGATGGCAACATGGGCAACGCGCTGGGCGTGGGCCTGCCTCCGGGGCTGCTCGATGGCATGAAGGGCACCGCGCCGCTGACCGAACTCTCGCCCGACTTCCAGCAGCGGCTCAAGGCCGAGAACCCCGGCCTGGTGGACAACAACTACGCCGGTGAGTCCTACGACGCCGTCGTGATCACCGCGCTGGCCGCCGAACAGGCGAAGTCGACCAAGGGGGTGGACATCGCCTCGGAGATCATTGGGATCACCAAGGACGGCGAGAAGTGCACCACCTTCCGGCAGTGCCGGGACATCATCGACAGCGGCGGTAATCCCGACTACGACGGTGTCACGGGCACGCTGGACTTCACCGTCGCTGGCGAGCGAGCAGTCGGCTCCTACGGAATCCTGAAGTACAACTCGCAGAACAAAATCGACGAATCCGCTACCCAGTACCGCGTAGTAGGGGCCCGCTGACGTGGGGCGCCGAATGGGGGCTCGGCGCCCCACCCCCCATGTGACGTTGGGACTATCCGGCCTCGCGTGATCCGGCCAGGGTGCCCAGGTAGAGCTCAACGACCTTGGGGTCGTTCATCAACGCCGACCCGGTGTCGGTGTAGGCATTGCGGCCTTGGTCCAGCACATAGCCTCGGTCGCAGACCTGCAGGCAGCGCCGGGCGTTCTGCTCGACCATCACGATCGAGATACCAGCAGCATTGATCTTCTTGCAGCGCACGAACACCTCGTCGGCGAACATCGGCGACAAGCCGGCGGAGGGCTCGTCGAGCAGCAGGACCGACGGTTCCATCATCAGCGCCCGGCCCATCGCGACCATCTGCCGCTCGCCGCCCGACAATGCCCCGGCCTTGGTTTTGCGCCGGTCACGGAGCAGCGGGAACAGCGAGCACACCGTGTCGAACCTGGTGGTGAAAGCGCGCGGTCGCAGGTACCCGCCCATCTGCATGTTCTCCTCGATGGTCAGTGACGGGAACACGTTATTGTTCTGCGGTACGTAGCCCACGCCTTTGGTGACGAGCACGTGCGCTTTGGCCGACGTGATGTCGGCGCACCGCAGCGCGACGCTGCCGCCCCGCACCGGGATGAGCCCGAACATCGCCTTGAGCAGCGTCGACTTGCCGGCGCCGTTGGGCCCGATGATGCCGACTATTTCGCCGTCACGGAGGAAGAAATTGCAGTCCCGCAAGATGTTCACGCCGGGCAGGTAGCCGGCCACCAGGTCGTCGGCCCGCAACAGCGCGCCCTGGGCGAGCTCGCGGTGCTGCTGGCGGGTCGCGGCGAACTCAGCAGGGGACAGCCCATGAGCAGTCACGGTCGGTTCTCCCGGTGTGCGACGGCATTGTCGGTCGCTACCGGGACCGACAGGTCCTCGCCGCGTTCGATGGCCGCTTCGAGCTCACTTTCGATCTCGGCGACGAGCACCGCCGTCTGTCCCACCGGATTGCCTTCGGCGTCGAACTCCAGTGCCTGGTCGTGGTGCGCGCCCAGGTAGGCGTCGACAACCGCCTTGTTTGACGACAGCGCCTCTGGCTGGCCCTCGGCGATCACCCTGCCCTGGGCCATCACCACCACCCAGTCGCTGATGTCCCTGATGACATCCATGTCGTGCTCGACGAACACCACGGTCATGCCGTCGTCGCGCAGCGACTTGACGTGCCCGAGGAGGCTCTCGGTGAGTGCAGGGTTCACCCCAGCCATCGGTTCGTCGAGCATGACGACGGTCGGGTCCATCATCAGTGCCCTGGCCATCTCCAGCAGCTTGCGTTGCCCGCCGGACAGGCAGCCGGCGAGATCGTCTGACTTGGTGTCCAGACTGAACCGGGTCAGCAGCTCCATCGCCTTGCGGGTGTTGGCCCGCTCCTGCCCTCCCCAGTTGCTGAACAGCGCGCCGAAGAACCGCTCTCCGGTCTGTTTCGGCGCAGCCAGGCGCATATTGTCCAGCACGGTGAGCTTGGCGAGCGCCTTGGTGAGCTGGAAGGTGCGAACCACCCCGCGACGGGCCACCTGATGGGGGGTGAGCCGGGACAGTGAGGTTCCGTCGAAGGTCCAGTGGCCGGTGTTGGGCCGGTCGAACCCGGTGAGCAGGTTGAACAGCGTCGTTTTGCCTGCCCCATTCGGGCCGATCAGTCCGGTGATGCAGCCTCGCTGGAATTCCAAGTGGGTCACGTCGACGGCCCGCAGCCCGCCGAACGAGCGAGTGATCGAATCGATCACCAGCACCGGATCGCGCTTCGGGACGCCTGGTTCGGCGGGCACCCCGGCAAACGGATGCTCAGCGCGCATCGAGCAGCACCTCGTTCCTGTTACCGAAGATGCCCTGCGGCCGGAACGCCATGAGCAGCACCAGAGCCACCCCTACCAGGATAAACCGGATAGCGCCGACATCCTGGTTGTCGATGAAGCTGATCAGCGGCTGGCTACCCGCGGTGGCCTGGCGCAGGAAGTTGTCGGTGACCGACAGCACGAACCAGAAGATCATCGAGCCGACGACCGGCCCGAACACCCGGCCGGCCCCGCCGATGATGAGCGCGGCGTAAGCGAAGAAGGTCTGTGGTGGTGAGTAGAAGTCCGGTGTGAGCGACTGCGTGGTCAGCGCGAAGATGATCCCCCCGAGCGCGCCGAACACCCCACCCAGCACCAACGCTTGCATTTTGTAGGCGAAGACGTTCTTTCCCAGCGCCCTGGCCGCGTCCTCGTCTTCCCGGATCGCCTTGAGCACCCGACCCCACGGGCTGCGCACCAGGAGGAACACCAAGAGCAGCGATAGGCCCACCACGGTCCAGCCCACGCAGATCGCCCACAGTTCCTGGCCGAGGAAACGCACCCCGAAGAAGTCATAGAAGCGGCCGTTGTCGAACGGGCTGAGCTGGCGGAAGCCGTCACCGAAGCCGGTGAGGCCCTGGGTCCCGCCGGAGAAATCGGTCATCGAGGTCGACCGGGTGATCAACCGCAGGATCTCGGCAGCCGCGATCGTGACGATCGCCAGGTAGTCGGCGCGCAGCCGCAGTGTCGGGATCCCGAGCAGCAGCGCGAGCACCGCGCCGGCGACCATCCCCACCAGCACGCCCATCCACAGCGGCAGGCCGAAGTTCACCACCGCGATCCCCATGCCGTACCCGCCGACCAGTGCGAAACCGATCTGGCCGAAGTTCAGCAGGCCGGTATAGCCGAAGTGGATGTTCAGCCCGATCGCGAGCAACGCGAAGAAGATCGCCGAAGGCCCGACCAAGGCTGCGATGCCGGTGGTGAGCAGGTTCACGACGTCGATCATCTGCTCACCCGATCCGCGCGCGGCTGCCGAGCAGGCCCTGCGGTCTGATCACCAGGATGACGATGAGGACCGCGAGCCCGCCCAGGTACTTGAGGTCGACCGGGATGATCTGGGCCGAGACCTGCACCAGCACCCCGACGATCAGGCAACCCACCAAGGCGCCGTAGGCGGTGCCCAGCCCGCCGAGGATCACCCCGGCGAACATCAGCAGCAGCAGGGCGAAGCCCATCTCGTACTGCACCGTGCCGGCCAGTTCGGACAGGCCGAACAGCACGCCGCCCAGCGTTGCCAGCGCGCCGGCCAGGACCCACACGAACAGCACGACCCGCTCGACGTTGATGCCCGAGGCAGCGGCCAGGTCCCGGTTGTCCGACACCGCTCGCATCGCCTTGCCGATCCGGGTCCGCTGCAGCAGCAACGCGATCCCGATCAGTACGGCCAGGCTGATCGCAATCGTGGCGACGTCCTTGTCGGTGATGCTGATGATCCCGTAGTCGCGCTCCACCTGGTTGGTGTAATCGGTGAACGCCTCCGACCGGCCACCGAAGTAGATCAGTACCAGGTAGCGCAGCGCGAAGGCTAGGCCGATGGAGATCACCAGCTGGGCGATGAGGCCGATGCGGCGCCGCCGCATCGGCCGCCAGATACCCAGGTCATTCGCCGCGCCGATGGCAGCGCCGACCACGATCGCCAGCAAAGTCGCCCAGATCAGTTGCAGCCCGAAGGTGACGTTCAACGTCCAGGCCACCACAGCTCCGATCGTGACCAGCTCGCCGTGTGCGAAGTTGGTCAGCCCGGTCGTCCCGAAGATCAGCGACAGGCCCACCCCGGTGATGCCGATGACCAGGCCGAACCGGATGCCGTCGACCAGTATCCGCAGGACCTGTGCGGTCGCCGAGGTCTGCAGGCCCTCGCGTTGTTCTCCGAAGCGGAACACCACCAGCGGCAAGGTCCCGGGGGTCACCTCGCGAACCACCTCCCCCTGGAGCAGGTTGACGCCCCGGGGCAGGGACTCTCGGTCGATCCGGAAGGTGTACTGACCGGGCTTGGGCACGGTCAGCTCCCAGCGACCGCGGGTGTCCGAGGTGGTTTCGGCGACCTGCTGTCCGCCGGAGCCGAGGACTTGCACCCGGACGGCGGTGAGCGGTGTGCCGTCGACGTTGCGCAGCGTGCCGCTGACCGGCAGGGCCTGCTCCTCTGATGGGGTCGGCTGCGACGGGGTAGGTGGGGTGGGGGATGGTTGCTGGCTGGCCAGTGCCGGAGCGGCCAGGCCGAGCAGGGCGGCGCTGGCGATGAGTGGGGCGATCAGCGCGACAAGCAGCGCGCGGAGCGCGCCAGGAGCCCGACAGGTGGGTCCGGCTTCCTCGGACCGCGCCCTGCTCGGTCGCCGGACGGGGCCTGCTGGTCCCACGGGCGTGCGCCTCCTCCTCCGGGCGGTCGACGGCACGGTCGGCGGAGATCTGGTGAACCCCCCACTGGCCGACCGAGTGCCCATAGTGGGCTACCGGCAGCGCAGACTAACCGGCAGGTCCTGGGTGCTGTGGAGCCCTGGCCGGGGTGGGTCACCCCGGAGGGCGGTCCCGGAGCAGGCAGGTCAGCCGGGCCGTGCAGATCGGACGGTCCTGCTCGTCGCTGATCCGGATGTCGAAGGTCGCTACCGTGCGGCCGCGGTGCAGCGGCGTGCACACGCCGGTGACCTCCCCCTCGGTCGCCGCCCGGTGATGAGAGCAGGACAGCTCCACCCCCAGCGGAACCCTGTCGGGCCTGCCCCACAGCCAGCCGGCCATCGAGCCGAGGGTCTCGGCCAGCACCGCGCTCGCTCCGCCGTGCAGCAACCCGAACGACTGCCGATTGTGCGCCACCGGCATGGTCCCCACCATCCGCTCCGGGTCCCATTCGGTGATCTTGATGCCCATCCGCTCGGTGAGCTGTTCGTCTGCCCAGCGGGCCATCAGTTCGGCGGTGGCCGGATCGGCCTCGGGCGGAACGCCAAACTCGGTCACACGGAACCTCCCTGAACGCACGGGTGCCCCCACTGTAGGCAGCACCCAGCAGCGACGAGCATCCATGTGGCTCGTGGCCACCCACGAGTTGTCGGTGGCCGGGCCTAGACTTCCGGGCCGTGACGGTTTCCGCGCCGCGGCTGCTCCTGCTCGATGGTCACTCGCTGGCCTACCGGGCGTTCTACGCGCTGCCCGCAGAGAACTTCCGCACCACCACGGGGCAGACCACCAACGCGGTGTACGGCTTCACCTCGATGCTGATCAACCTGCTCCGCGACGAGCAGCCCAGCCACATCGGCGCGGCGTTCGACGTTTCCCGCAAGACCTTCCGCGCGGAGACCTATGCGCCGTACAAGGCCAACCGCAGTACCACGCCGGACGAGTTCCGCGGTCAGGTCTCGCTGATCCATGAGGTACTCGGCACCCTCGGCATCCCGGTGCTCACCAAGGAGAACTACGAAGCCGACGACCTCATCGCGACCCTGGTCACCCGAGCTGAGGCGGACGGTTACCAGGTGCTGGTCTGCACCGGGGATCGGGACGCGCTGCAGCTGGTCAGCGACCAGGTGACGGTGCTCTACCCGCGCAAGGGTGTCTCGGACCTGACCCGATTCACCCCCGAAGAGGTCGCGCAGCGCTACGGCCTGACCCCGCGGCAGTACCCGGACTACGCGGCGTTGCGTGGTGACCCCTCCGACAACCTGCCGGGTATCCCGGGTGTGGGGGACAAGACCGCGGCGAAGTGGGTGCGGGAGTTCGGGTCGCTGGACGCTCTGGTCGATCGGGTGGACGAGGTCAAGGGCAAGGCCGGTGACGCGCTGCGGGAGAATCTCGCCTCGGTGATGCTCAACCGCCAGCTCACCGAGCTGGTCCGGAATGTCGATCTACCCGAGCAGCCCGCCGGCCTGGCGATGAAACCGTGGGACCGCGACGCGGTGCACCGGCTGTTCGATGAGCTGGAGTTCCGGGTGCTGCGGGACCGGTTGTTCGCCACGCTGAGCGCACCCGAGCCCGAAGCTGAAGAGGGCTTCGAGGTCCGCGGCGGAATGATCGAAGCGGGTGGGGTCGCGGCGTGGTTGGACGCGCACGCTAGGGACGGGCGTCGGGTGGGATTGGCCTTCCGCGGCAGCTGGGTGCGCGGAGCCGGGGATCTGGAAAGCCTCGCTCTGGCCGCGCCCGACGGCGAGGGCGGCTACCTCGATCCCCGCGTGCTGGCCCCCGACGACGAGCGGGCGCTGGTGCAGTGGCTGGCCGACCCGGCCGCGCCCAAAGCCGCGCATGACGCCAAGCCGCTGCTGCACGCGCTGCGCGCGCGCGGCGTCGTCTTGGCCGGCCTGACCAGCGACACCGCGTTGGCCGCCTACCTGGTCCGGCCCGGCCAACGCTCGTTCGAGCTCGCCGATCTGGTGTTGCGCTACCTGCGCAGGGAGCTGCGCGCGGAGGATGAGGACGGCGCCCAGCCAAGTCTGTTCGAGGGCGAGGACGCAGCTGCCCGCGCCGCCCAGGAGATCCTGCGGGCCCGCGCGGTGACTGAGCTGGCCGTCGCGCTGGACGCCGAACTGGACGGGATGGCAGGCCGGTCGTTGCTCACCGAACTGGAGCTGCCGTTGCTGGCCGTGCTGGCCGAGCTGGAGGCAGTCGGCATCGCCGTCGACGGCGACGTGCTGGCCGAGCTGGAGGCCCGCTTCTCCGCCGCGGTGAAGCAAGCTGAGCAGGACTGCTACGCGGTGATCGGCAAGGAGGTCAACCTGGGTTCACCCAAGCAGCTGCAGGTGGTGCTCTTCGACGAGCTGGGCATGCCCAAGACCAAACGCATCAAAACGGGATACACCACCGACGCCGACGCACTGCAGACGCTCTACGAATCCACCGAGCACCCATTCCTTGCGCACCTGCTGGCGCACCGCGATGCGGCCCGCCTCAAGACCACGGTGGATGGGCTGCTCAAGGCGGTGGCCGATGACGGGCGCATCCATACCACCTATAACCAGTCCATCGCCGCGACCGGCCGACTGTCATCCACCGAACCGAACCTGCAGAACATTCACATCCGCACCGAGTCCGGACGCCGGATCCGGCAGGCATTCGTGGTTGGTCCCGGTTATTCAGAGTTGATGACGGCGGACTACAGCCAGATCGAGATGCGGATCATGGCGCATCTGTCCGAGGACACTGCGCTGATCGAGTCCTTCACCTCGGGGTATGACTTCCACGCCGCCACCGCCGCGCGGGTGTTCGCGGTGGACGCGGCGGTGGTCACCGGCGAGCAGCGCGCCAAGATCAAGGCGATGAACTACGGCCTGGCCTACGGATTGTCCGCATTCGGACTGTCGGCTCAGCTGCGGATTTCCACCGAGGAGGCCCGCGAGCTGATGGAGGAGTACTTCGCCCGATTCGGTGGCGTCCGCGACTACCTGCGCACCGTGGTCGAGAAGGCCCGCATGGACGGCTACACGGCCACCATCCTGGGTCGCCGCCGGTATCTACCCGACCTGGTCAGCGACAACCGGCAGCGTCGCGAGATGGCCGAGCGGATGGCGCTGAACGCGCCCATCCAGGGCAGTGCCGCGGACATCATCAAGGTCGCGATGCTGGGAGTCGCCCGCGCATTGCGCGCCGAGGGCCTGCAAACCCGGATGCTGCTGCAGGTGCACGATGAGCTGGTGCTGGAAGTCGCCGAGGGCGAGCGGGACGTGGTGGAGACGCTGGTGCGTCGCGAGATGGGTTCGGCGTACGCGCTGGACGTCCCGCTGGAGGTCTCGGTGGGCTTTGGACAGTCCTGGGATGATGCGGCGCACTGAGCAGGGCGCCGATCAGCAGCGACGGCAGCGGAAGATCGCGGTGCTCGGGAACAGCGCGCCACGTAGCGGGCTCCATTGGCCCCATTCGCGGTGCAGGTCGGGCGGCCACTCCGGCTCCACCAGATCCTCCAACACCAATCCGGCGGCGACGATCTCCCTGACCCGGTCGCCCAGGGTGCGGTGGTGCTCCACGTAGGTGGGGTTGCCCGCGCTGTCCACCTCGGTGTACGGGGTGCGGTCGAAATACGACTGCGCCACCGTCAAGCCAGCTTCCCCTGGATCGTCGGGGAAGATCCAGCGCAGCGGGTGGGTCACGGCGAAGACCCAGAGACCGCCGGGGCGCAGCACCCGCGCGACCTCCCGCATCACCGCGGCCGAGTCCGCGACGAACGGCACCGCGCCGAACGCCGAACAGGCCAGGTCGAAACTGCTGTCGGCGAAGGGCAATCGACCGGCGTCGGCCTGCACCAGGGGAACGGGAAGTCCGGTTTCGCGCCCCGCCTGCACCGCGTGCCGCAGCATTCCAGCCGATAGGTCAAGGCCGACGACCCGCGCGCCCTGGGTGGCCAGCCAGCGTGCGCACGGTGCCGACCCGCAACCGACCTCGAGCACGCGGCGGCCCAACAGCTCGCCGAGCAGGCCAGCGGCTGACTCGCGAAGTCCCTCCGGGCACCACACGAAATCCGCCCGGCCCAGGAAGTCGCCGTGTGCGGTGAGGTAGTCCGCAGCGTCGGCATCCCACCATCGGCGATTGGCGGCTACCGTGTCCGCGGCGCTGACCAGCCGCTTCACCACGCCGACGGTGCCCAGCAACGCTTCGGCGCGCCCGTGGGGTGTCCCGCGCTCGTCGTCTCGAGGTTGCGGCGCGCCCGTCACCGGGGCAGTCTCTCAGAAGCGGCAGGCCAATGCTGGGGGCTGGGTTTGCTGCCCGGTCTCCGGCCTGGGTACGATCGACTTGCGCTGTGGTTTTGCGCTGCCCGGTTTGTCGAGTTGGCCCCGGTTTTCGAGCTGGCTCAGCACGTCGCATCCGGAACACAGGGGCCCTGTGGGGGGTTGCACCCCAGCAGAGCTGTGAGCGCATCGGAGAACGGTGACACAACAGCGTCAACACTGCCCACCGACGACCCTATCCCTTCGGAGCACCCCACCGCATGTCCACCGACACCACCGCCGCCCCGTCCTTGCAGCAGGTCGCGATCAACGACATCGGGACGGAGGAGGACTTCCTCGCCGCCATC
>JBOHFU010000010.1:0-20107 GCA_050699675.1 Pseudonocardiaceae bacterium | reverse complement strand
GCCTCGACGCCACGCCGTTCCCGTAGCCGGGCCCCGATCGCCAGCGCCCATGGCCCGTTGACCTGCGCCCCGAACGGCGAGTGCACCACCATCCGCCAGTCGCCCAGCTCGTCACGGAACCGCTCCACCAGCACGGTGCGGTCATCGGGCACATGCCCGGCGGCCTCGCGCTGCTCGCGCAGGTAGGACAGCAGGTTGTCGGCCGCCCACACGTCGAGCCCAGCCGCCTCGGCGCGGCCGCGGGCCGCGTCTACCCCGGAGCCCTTCAGCTCACGGACGAACGCACCGAGCGCCCGCCCGAGCTCCAGGGGCCGACCTGGCGCGTCGCCCTTCCAAAAAGGCATCCGGGCCGGCTCGCCGGGCACGGGCAGCGCGATGACCCGGTCGTGGGTGATGTCGACGATCTTCCAGGAGGTCGAACCGAGCAGGAACGTGTCGCCCACCCGGGACTCGTAGACCATCTCCTCGTCGAGCTCACCGACCCGGGAGCCCGCCCCGTCGGCACCGCCGGGAGTCATCACGGTGAACAACCCCCGGTCGGGGATGGTGCCTCCGGAGGTGACCGCCAGCCGCTGCGCTCCTGGACGGCCGCGCAGCTCGTCAGTGACCCGATCCCAGACGATCCGCGGGCGCAGTTCACCGAAATCCTCCGATGGGTAGCGCCCCGCGAGCATGTCGAGCACGGCGTGCAGCGCCGAGTCGGGCAGCGCCGAGTACGGCGCGGCGCGGCGGACCAGTGCTGCGAGATCGCCGACGGTCCACGGATCCAGCGCGACGATGGCCACCACCTGCTGGGCGAGCACGTCCAGTGGGTTGCGGGGGTAGCGCAGCGCCTCGATCGCCCCGCTGGCCATCCGCTCGGCGACCACCGCACACGAGACCAGGTCACCCCGGAACTTCGGGAAGACCACCCCGCGGGACACCGCCCCGACCTGGTGTCCGGCCCGGCCGATCCGCTGCAGTCCCGAGGCCACTGTTGGGGGTGCCTCGACCTGCACCACCAGGTCCACCGCCCCCATGTCGATGCCCAGCTCCAACGACGAGGTGGCGACCACGCACGGCAACCGGCCGGACTTGAGCTCCTCCTCGACCAGGGTTCGCTGCTCGCGCGACATCGAGCCGTGGTGCGCTTTGGCGATCACTTCGGGAGCGCCGCCGGCGAGCCCTGCCTGGCCCATCAGCTCGGCGGGCATCCGGTCCCGGGGCGCTGCGGGTTGGTCGCTGGCAAGCTCGTTGAGCCGGGAGGTGAGCCGCTCGGCCAGCCGCCGGGAGTTGGCGAACACGATCGTCGAGCGGTGTGCGCGCACCAGGTCCAGGACTCGCTGCTCCACCGCGGGCCAGATCGAGGCACGGTGCTCCGCCGATCCGCCGGCATCCCCGGTCAGCTCGTCCCCAACCAGCTCGCCCAGCGCCGACATGTCCGGCACCGGCACCTGCACCGCGACCTCAATCGTCTTGGCCGACGCCGGCTGCACCACGTGCACCGGCCGGCCCCCGGCCAGGAAGGCGCTGACCTCCTCGACGGGACGTACGGTGGCGGACAGGCCGATCCGCTGAGCAGGTCGCTCCAGCAGGGCGTCCAGCCGCTCCAAGGACAGCGCCAGGTGCGCGCCGCGCTTACTGGCCGCGACGGCATGCACCTCGTCGACGATCACGGTATTGACCCCGCGCAACGACTCCCTGGCCGCCGAGGTCAGCAGCAGGAACAGCGACTCCGGCGTGGTGACCAGCACATCGGCCGGGGTGCGGACGAAGGCGCGGCGCTGCTCGGCCGGGGTATCGCCGGTGCGCATCGCCACCCGGATGTCCGGCTGGGGTAAGCCTAACCGGCGCGTGGCCTGCCGGATGCCGGCCAGCGGGGAACGCAGGTTGCGCTCGACGTCCACCGCTAACGCCTTGAGCGGGGATATGTAGAGCACCCGGCAACGTCTCTTCGGCTCGTCCGGGCACCCGGCGACGGCCAGCCGATCCAGCGCCCACAGGAACGCGGCGAGGGTCTTGCCTGATCCGGTCGGGGCGACGACCAGCGCGTGCTCGCCCGCGGCTGCCGCCCGCCAAGCACCTTCCTGGGCCGGGGTAGGCGCAGCGAACGCCCCCGCGAACCAGTCCCTGGTAGCGGGGGAGAACAGGTCGAGCACGTCCACGCCAACCATCATGGCCCGCGACACCGACAACCTCGCTCCGGGCGGGCTGACCTCGGTGTCGTGGCGGCGGGTCAGTACCTTGCCGCAGAGGCTAAGAAGCGCCGCAGTAACTTTTGTCGGCTCCGCATGCGATCGTGTTGTAGACCGACCCAAGCGTCGGGCTTGCCTTGACCGGGCGGTGTGCAGTAGCCCAAGGTCCGGGCCCGATGACGGTGCTGGTGCTGCTTACTGTAAGTGTCTACCGGCTACTATGCGACAGCGGTGCGAGACAGAGGAGAGCTACGGGTGGCGAGGCTGACCCTGCCCCAGTTGGAGCGGCACTTGTTCGCTGCTGCGGACATCCTGCGCGGCAAGATGGACGCTGCGCAGTATCAAGAGTTCATCTTCGGGATGCTTTTCCTCAAACGCGCCTCAGACCAGTTCGACGTGGTGCGTGAGCAGGTTATCGCTCAGCAGCTCGACCTCGGCAGCTCGCCGAGGTCGGCCAACGTGGCCGCCGACATGCCGGATTTTTACGAGAGCAGTCAGTTCTTTGTCCCGGAGATCGCGCGGTGGTCTTACATTGCGGACCAGGCTCGCGTGAGGAACCCGGGTAGCATGATTAACAAGGCTCTCGCTGCGCTGGAAGAAGCCAACTCCTTGACGCTCGACGGTGTGCTGGACCACATCGACTTCACCCGCAACGCGTCACTCAGTGACCCCACTATCCAGGCGCTGATCGATCACTTCGGCCGGTACCGGCTGCGCAACGAGGACTTCGAGTTCCCCGATCTGCTCGGCCACGCCTACGAGTACCTGATCGGCGAGTTCGCGGACGAGGGGGGTAAGAAAGGCGGTCAGTTCTATACTCCGCGGGCCGTCATCCGCATGATGGTTCGGCTTGTCGAACCGCAGGAGAGGCAGTCAGTATACGATCCGTGTTGCGGTTCGGGTGGCATGCTCATTCTCGCCAAGGAGTACGTCAAGGAGCACGGTCACGACGCCTCCACCGTGGCTTTGTACGGCCAGGAGGACAATGGTGGTGCTTGGGCGATGGCCCGGATGAACCTGCTCTTGCACGGAATCACCGACAGCTACCTTGTTCACGGCGACACTCTTGCCGAGCCGGGACATGAAGTCGGGGGCGGTGAATTGCGCCGCTTCGACCGCATCCTTACCAACCCGCCGTTCGCTCAGAACTACCGCCGCAGGGGCATGGTGCATCCAGAGCGGATGAAGTACGGCTGGTGCCCCGAGTCGGGCAAGAAGGCCGACCTGATGTTCATCCAGCATGTGCTTGCTGTCTTGGAGCCGGACGGCATCGCGGCGTCGGTCATGCCGCACGGCGTGCTCTTCCGAGGTGGCGACGAGAAGAAGATCCGCCAGCAGATCATCGAGGATCACCGGCTCGAAGCAGTAATCGGTGTCGGACCCAACATCTTCTACGGCACGGGCATCCCCGCGTGCATCTTGGTGCTGCGCGGCTCGGACGGAGTGCCGCAGGACCGGCGTGACGGCGTGCTGTTCATCAATGCCGACCGCGAGTTCACCGCCGGGCGCGCGCAGAACCATGTCGAGCCGCAGCACGACGAGAAGATCGTGACGGCGTTCCGCGAGCGCTGCGACATTCCCGGGTTCGCGCGGGTCGTGCCGCTGGCAGAGCTTGAAGAGAACGCCTACAACCTCAACATCTGTCGGTATGTCGACAACAACCCACCCCCCGAGCCGCAGGACGTACGCGCGCACCTACACGGCGGCGTCCCAAAGGTGGAGGTAGCGGCCAAGGTAGCGCAGTTCGCCGCGTACGGCATCGACGTCGCGGAGTTGTTCGCGGAGCGCGACACCGACTACTACGACTTTCCGCCGGAGGGATACGAGGCGATGGCTGCTCGCATCCCCGAGTTGGCGGCTCCGAGGGAGCGGGAGCTTGCTGACGCGTACGACACATGGTGGACCAAGC
Organism: Pseudonocardiaceae bacterium; assembly: GCA_050699675.1. Lineage (GTDB taxonomy): Bacteria > Actinomycetota > Actinomycetes > Mycobacteriales > Pseudonocardiaceae. The sequence continues at coordinate 16,024 of JBOHFU010000010.1, read as the reverse complement.
ACGAGTACCGGATCGTCGAACTGCCCGACACCAAGCGGCTGACGAAGACACGGGCTGAAATGTTGGAGTCCTTCACCGACGACCTACTGTCGGTCGGCGTTCTGGACCGCTTCCAGCTCGCAGGCGCCGTCGCTTCGTGGTGGTTCGACGCGCAGTACGACCTGAAGAGTCTGGTGCAGCAAGGGTTCCGGGGTGTCATCGACCGGTGGGTCGCCAATATCGAGTCCGCCTTCGACGAACCTGAGGACGCCGACACGAAGACGCTGGCCCGGATGCGAGCCGATCAGCGCAAGGCGCGCGGGCACCGGCTGGTACCGGCGTTGATCCCCTCCTACGTGGAAGAACTGGAGGTGGCCGAGGCGCTGGTGGCCGACCTGGATGCGCAGATCAAGGTTGGGACGCCCAAGAAGGCGTCAGCCGACAACGATGAAGAGGCTGAGGAGACGCTCGGCCTCGGTGAGCTCCGTAGGCTCAAGACCGAGTTTAAGCAGGCCAGGGCAGAGCTCAAGGAGCTGCGGGCAACGTTTTTTGCCGAGCTCAAAGCGGCCGCTACCGCGCTGTCCGACGGTGAGACACGCGAGATGGCGCTGCGCTTTCTCAAAGAGGACCTGCACTCGCGAATGGAGCGGTTCGTCGCCGCTGGTCGCCGTGTGCTCATTGATGCTTACAAGACCTGGGGCGACAAGTATGCCGTTACGCTCGCCGACCTTGAGGCTGAGCGCGACGCGGCCACTGCTCGGCTGACTGGCTACCTGAGGGAGCTCCGGTATGCCTGACCGAGCGTGGCCAGTCCGGAGGTTGGGTGACCTCGCGACATGGATGTCTGGCGGCACTCCGTCTACTCACAACGCCGACTATTGGGGCGGCGACATTCCGTGGATCAGTGCAGCCAGCTTGCGTGACTTCAACATCGACGACTCTGATCGCCGCCTTACGGTGCTCGGGGCGGCGCATGGGACCCGGCTCGCGCCAGCAGGATCGACGATCTTCGTTGTGCGGGGGATGAGCCTCAAGTCAGAGTTTCGCGTCGGTATCGCACAACGAACGGTCGCCTTCGGGCAGGATTGCAAGGCGTTGGTGCCGGCTGAGGGCATCGATCCGCGCTACCTTGCCTGGGCGATCAAGGCCAGCACTCCGAAGATCCTGACGATGGTCGACGAGGCCGGTCATGGAACGGGCCGCTTGGAAACTCGTCTTATTGCAAATCATCAAGTTGGAGTACCACCGCTCGCTGAGCAGCGTCGGATGGTAGAGATCCTCGACTCAGTCGACGAACAGAGTAGTACGGCCAAGATGTGTCTTTCGAAGCTGGTCCGGCAGCTCGATGGGGCCACACTCTCTTTGGGAGGAGATGCTCGTTGGCCGGATGTTCGGCTGGGAGATGTACTGGATGGTGCGCGAGGAAGTCGGATACAAACTGGTCCTTTCGGTAGTCAGCTTCATGCGCATGACTACGTGGTCGACGGGACTCCAGTAGTTATGCCGCAAGATATCCTCGCGGGGAAGATTTCAACGACGCAGATCGCTACTGTGGGTCAGGGTAAGATTGCAGAACTCTCGCGTCATATTCTCTGTGAAGGTGACGTTGTGCTGTCACGCCGTGGCGATCTTGGTCGTTGTTCATTAATTACTGTGCGTGAAACTGGATGGCTCTGTGGCACGGGCTGCCTATTGGTTCGAACGGGTAACGTGAGTCTCACGCCGGGATGGCTTGCCCTAGTCTACCGGGGGTGGCACTGTCAGATGCAAATAGCGGCACGTGCTGTCGGATCGACGATGCCAAATCTCAATACCAGTATCCTTGAGAGTCTTGTATTTCCTCTTCCCTCTGTCGATGACCAATATCGAGCTCTTGCAATGATCAATCAGTATCGGGATGCCTGCGCACGATCTGAAGCCGTGATAGCCAAGTATGTAGCCTTAAAGCAAGCCCTCATGGACGACTTGTTGACGGGACGCGTCCGGGTGCCGGTCGGGGCTGAAGGTTAGCGAGGAAGTCGTGTCGGAGTCGGGTTACGAGTACGTGCTGGTCGAGTCGCCGCTGATCGGGCAGCTCGAGGCGATGGGCTGGCGGCATGTACGCGGCAGCGCGCCCGACGCTGCGGTTCCGACCGATCCGACGCAGTCGTTCCGTACGTCGTTTACCGAGTCGGTCCTGGAGTCCGTACTTCGGCGGAAGCTACGGCAACTGAACCTCGATGCGCACGGCAACGAATGGTTGGACGAACGTCGTGTCACGCAGGCTGTCGGCGAGTTGATCAGGCTCGGAGCCACCTCGCTGCTGGAGGCGAACACCACCGCGACCGAACGGCTCCTCAAGGGCATTTCGGTCGCGGGGCTACCGGGCTGGGATGGTGGACGGGACCAGCACATCCAGCTCATTGACTGGGCACACTCGGAGCGCAACGAGTTCCTGGCCATCTCGCAGTTCCGGATGGACGTGCCAGGGACGTCCGGCGTGAAGTACGCGGTGCCGGATGTCGTGCTGTTCGTGAACGGAATCCCGGTGGTGGTCATCGAGTGCAAGAAGCCGACGTACCACCAGGGTTCGGTGGCCGAGGCGGTCAAGCAGCTACGCCGGTACGCGAACCAGCGTGGCGCGGTCATGCCTGAAGGCAACGAGAAGCTGTTTCACACGGTGCAGTTGACCGTGGCGACCTGTGGGGACCGGGCGCGTCTCGGGACGCACACCGCGCTCGCCGAGCACTACGGCGTGTGGCGTGACCCGTATCCGATGACGCGCCGGGAACTGGCGGCGTCGCTTGGCAAGCCAGAGAAGGCCCTGACCGACCAGGACGTACTCGCAGCCGGCGTGCTGGATCCAGCCCGGCTGCTGGACATCGTGCAGAACTTCGTCGTTTTCATGGAGGTTGAATCAGGAGTAGGCACGAGCAGACGGGTGAAGGTCGTGCCGCGCTATCAGCAGTACCGGGCTGTCACGCGAGCGGTGGAGAGGCTGCGTACCGGCAAGACCAGGGCTGAGGATGGCAAGGAGGACCGGCGCGGCGGGATTGTGTGGCACACCCAGGGCTCGGGCAAGTCCCTGACGATGGTGTTCCTTGTGCGCAAGATGCGGTCGACCACCGACCTGAGACACTTCAAGGTCGTCCTGGTGACTGACCGCAGGCAGTTGCAGAAGCAGCTGTCCGACACTGCCACCCTTACCGGGGAGAAGCCGGATATCGTGAGCCGATCGAAGGGTGTCCCGGCTGCGCTGTCTCGCAAAGGCTCGGGTCTGGTCTTTGTGATGATCCACAAGCAGATGGATGCTCCGAAGGCTAAGCAGGCCGAAGCCGCCGACACCATCGCGCACGACCGAGCGCCCGGTTGGGGGCTACTCAACGACGATGCATCGATCCTCATCCTGGTCGACGAGGCGCACCGTTCACACAGTTCGCGGCTGCACCACAACCTGATGGGCTCGCTTCCGAACGCTACCCGGATCGGTTTCACCGGCACGCCGATCATCATGCGGGAGAAGGACCGCACCACAGGCATCTTCGGCCAATTCATCGACGAGTATCGACTGATCGACGCCGAGACGGACGGCGCGATTGTCCCGATCATCTACGAGGGCCGGATCGCTAAAGGTGCTCTCATCGACGCCGACGACCTCGAAGACGCCTTCGCCGAGTACTTCCCGGAGCTGTCCGAGGATGAGTACGAGAAACTCCAACAGCGGTACGCTACGACCAGCGACGTCCTGAGCGCCGACAGCCTCATCCTGAAGAAGGCCCGGGACATGCTGAACCACTACGTCGGCAATGTGATGCCGAACGGGTTCAAGGCGCAGGTGGTTGCCCACTCCCGGAAGATCGCCGTCCGCTACCGGGATGCGCTACTCAAAGCCCGCGCCGAGCTGGTCGCCGAGGCCGCGCGGCTGCCCGCCGCCGTACTGGAGAAGCCGGCCGAGCAGCTGACCGGCAAGCAGGCAATCCTGGTCGCCGCGCACCGGCAGCTCGAACTTCTCCAGGCCATCGACTTCGTCCCCGTTATCTCCGAGGGTTCCAACGATGACGAGGACTTAGCGCGCTGGACCGACCAGAAGGCGCAGGAAACGGTCATCGAACGGTTCCGCAAAGCGTTCCCCGACAAGCCGGCTGAAGGTGAGAAGCCAGTCGCGTTCCTGATCGTGCGAACCATGCTGCTGACCGGCTTCGACGCGCCGATCGCGCAAGTGATGTACCTGGACCGCCGCATCAAGGAAGCCGACCTCCTGCAGGCGATCGCCCGGGTGAACCGGACCGCCGACGGCAAGACGGCCGGTTTCGTCGTCGATTACGCCGGGATCTCCCATCACCTCCAAGCAGCGATGGAGGCATACGCCGCCGAAGATGCTGAAGGCGCCCCCGTCGACTTCAGTGTCGAGAGCGGCAAGCTGGAGCCGCGCCGTGACCGGCTGAAGATGCTGTTCACCGAACGAGGCATCACCCCCGCCGACACCCGCGAGGCGATCGAGGCGTGCGTGCAACTGTTGGAAGACGACGAGTTGCGCACGAGGTTCGACGGCGCGCTACGAAAGTTCCTATCCACTGTCGACCTGGTGATGCCTCGGCCAGAGGCAAAGCCGTTCCTGCCGGACGCACGCCTCTACGCCGTCATCGGGATCTGGGCGCGCTCTCGATACCAGGACACCACGGACTTCGACGCATCTCTCTACGGAGACAAAGTCCGCGAGCTCATCGACCGCCACATCACCGCGCTCGGTGTGCGGCAGGTCATACCCCCGAGCAGAATTAGCGCGGCGGACTTCACTGCGAAGATCGAAGCGCTGCCCGGCGCGAAGGCGCAAGCTTCGACGATGGAGCACGCCATCCGCCATCACATCGAGGTGCACTTCAGTGAGGACCCGGCCGAGTACCGCAAGCTGCGAGAGCGGCTGGAGGAAATCCTCCGCGACTACGCCGAGCAGTGGGAACAGCAGGTGCTTCACTTCCAACAGATCGTTGATGAAGCGATCAGTGTCCATCAGGGCGGAACTGACCATGTCGACGAGGAACTCGCCAAGCTCAACCCGTTGGAGCGTGCTCTGTACGGCGTGGTGACCGAGGCCACCGTCACCGATGGCATCGTTATGGATCAACAACGGAACCTGTACATCTCGGTTGTCGTGGAGATCGAGAATCTGGCTTTCCAGCACGCACGCAAGAAGGACTTCTGGTCGATTCCAGTCGCCCAGAGCGACTTGCGCAACGCCATTTTCCGGGTACTCGTCAATCGTCGCCTCACCATCCCGGACGACGCGAGACACCTCGCCGACGGTCTCTTCGACATCGTGAGCCACCACCGCCATGCCCTCCAGCGAACCCGCTGACCCGCGCGCTGCGGGCACCGCCGCACCTACTCCGGTCGCGCCGGGGCCCGCACGGGTTGGCGGTCTCGACATCGAGGTGATTGTCGTCCCGGAGCGGCGCGGTGTGCGGCTGACGGTCGAGCGGGACGCGCGTATTACCGCCATCGTTCCCGCCGGGTTCGATACCGCACGGCTGGCCGAAGTGGTCAAGGACCAGCGCCGCTGGCTTCATGACAAGCTGGAGACACGCGCACACGAGGCGGCAGCCCGTCCGGTCAAAGAGTTCGTCACTGGCGAGAGTTTCCACTATCTGGGTCGCAGCTACCGACTCAAGCTCGTCGATGTTGCCCCCGCCTCTGTAGGTCTCGTTCACGGCCGTCTGCAGTTGCGCCGCGACCGCCTCGACCGAGCCGAGGGAGATCTGATCGACTGGTATCGGGGACGCGGTCTAGCGTGGCTGCCGCGCCGCGCCGAGCCGTGGGCGCAACGCATGCGGGCGCCGTTCGGAGAGATCACCGTACGTAGGCTCGGTTACCGCTGGGGATCATGCAGCCGAGGTGGCGGTCTCAACATCCACTGGGCAACAATGCAGTTGCCCGCCTCCCTTGTGGATTACGTACTCGTGCACGAACTTGCTCACCTGCACTACCACGACCACTCGGCGGAATTCTGGCGGACGGTCGAGCGGGTCATGCCCGACTTCCCCCAGCGCCGTGACCAACTGCGCCGTGCCGGGGCCGAGCTGTGGCTGCCGGAGCTCGCGTAGACGAGTATCGATGACACGCCCTGCGGCCTTGTTGAGCACGCTGACGCTATCGGCTCGCGGGGTGCTTGAGCGCAATCTGGCGCAACCTCGTTCCGCGGATGGGGTACCGGACCGTATTCTTGCTGTGACGCTCTGGCATCGAACCGAAGTTTGGGGATTCACGGAGGAGCTGGGATGAGGCTGCGTTATCTAGGCAAGACGGCCGGGTCAGCAGAGGGTAAGTGCGAGGCGCTTTATGCCACTGACCGTGGCACCTTCGCGGTACAGGGCAAGAGAGTGACCGACCCTCAGGCTATCGCCGACCTGCACGACTTCGCAGACGACGAGACCGTCGCGGAGGTGCCAGCTGACGTGTTGCGGCTGGTGGAGCGCGCCTGATGGTCGGGAAGCTCACCGACGATCAGTTCGACGAGCTGTTCGAAACTTACCGGTACACGGCGCGCCGGCTAGAGCCCCGGGATTGCTACAACACCGGGAGTTCAACCAAGCCGAAGCAGCGTTATCTAGCCGGGGAGCTGACCGACTACTCCTTTATGGATCGCTGGGCCAGCAAGGTCAGTAGGTGGAGCGCCCAGGGGAAGCGAATGGCCCGAGTGCGGGTGATAACCGAGCCACTGACCGCGGACGTGCGCTACCTGCTGCACATCGCCCGGCTCAATGTGGCTGCCGGGGACGAGATCCGCTACCTGCCCCGACAGCGGGCCCGCGAACTGGAGCTGGGGTTGCCGGACGAGGACTACTGGATCTTCGACGCGATGACAGCTGCGATCATCCACTTCGATGAGGCGGACCGTCCCGTCGGCCAGGAGCTGATCGACGATCCCGCGGAGGTCGTCCGGCGGCTGCACTGGTTCGACGCCGCATGGCACCATTCGATCTCACGAGAGGAGTTCGCCGCGAAGCACGGCGTCAAGTGAGTGACGAGTTTCCAGCGGGAGCGTGAAACGCTCGGGCAACGGTTGCGCGAGCTGCGCCGGGACGCCCGACTGACCGGGCGACAGCTCGCAGAGGCGCACGGCTGGCAGCCCAGCAAGGTCTCTCGGATCGAGAGCGGCAAGCAGACCCCCTCTGATGCCGACGTGGAAGCATGGGCCAGAGCGTGCGGGGTTCCGGAAGCTGCAGATGACCTGATTGCGGCCCTGCGCAGCCTGGAGGGGCATTACATCGAGCATCGGCGCGCGTTCCGCGCCGGAATGGCCCGCTTCCAGCGCGCCATCCGTGAACGGGAGATTGAGTACTCGTTTATCCGGAACTTTCAGAGCGCGATCATCCCGGCTCTACTGCAGACTCCCGAGTACGCCCGACATCAGTTTGCTCCTGGGCTGAAATACGGCGGCCCGCCCACCGACCTCGACGAATCCATCGCCGCCCGGATGGCACGCCAGCAAATCCTCTACCGGCCCAGTACAAGAGCGCACTTCGTGCTGACCGAGGCGCCGCTTCGGTACCGGCTGTGCCCGCCTGAGGTGCTGGAGGGTCAGCTTGACCGGCTGCTGGGTGTCGCGAGTATGTGCACTGTTCGCCTCGGCATAATCCCGTTCGAGGCGCAGTTCACGTCGGCACCGCTGCACGGGTTCGCCGTCTACGACGAGGGCGAGGTGCTCGTGGAGACGCTCACAGCAACGCTGACACTCTCCGAGCCCAGCGAGATTAGCGTCTATATGCAGCTGTTCGCTGAGTACGCAAAAGCGGCAGTATACGGCGCGGAGGCCCGTGCCCTCATCAACCGGGTGTTGTCTGAGCTTTCCACCTCTGCTGATTAATGTGCGCGAATGTGCTCGTTGCTGGACCGCGCATCAGCTTGTCCGCAACCTTGAGCAACCTCCTTTCCTCGCCAGCCAACTCTTTCTACCTTTCTCGCGGCACGGGCATCAGCTCGACCAAGCCGACGAATGAAGGAGTGCAGTGGTGTCGCGAGGCCACGAGTCGGCGACAGCGCGAGTAATCTCGGTTACCTGCGCCGAGGATGGCAAAGAGCACATGGTCACCGATGAGCAGATGGTGATAGGCCGGGCGGCCCACTCCGGCCAGTACATGGGGCTGTGCGGTCACCTGGTGCGCGCCGCGGCCATGGTGTGTCCACCGGGTCGTTCCTGCCCGGGGTGTGCCATGGCTGCGGGCACGCGAATGGCATCCGGTGGGTCGGAGAAGCGGCACAGGCGCCTCGGGCGTGGACGGCGGGCGTGAATGCTCCCCTGGTGGTGACCGTCCGCTACCGCACCGCATGGCACGACGGGCGTCACGATCACACTAGCTATCGGCGTAGGGCAGCGCGGGTGTCGACGAGGATCTTGCGCAATCGTCCCACGTCAGCCATTCGCCGCTCAGCGAGGTGGTCGGCGGCGACGGCGGGCGGCACACCGTCCCGTTCGGCCAGTTCGAAGATCTCCCTGGTGGTGTCGAAGATCCGGGCGACCCGGGCTTCGGCACGCTCGAAGTCGAAGCCCTCAATCTCGTCGGCTACCTGGATGACGCCACCTGCGTTCACTACGTAGTCGGGCGCGTAGAGGATGCCCCGCTCGTCGAGCAGCTTCTCCACGCCGGGATGTTCCAGCTGGTTGTTCGCGCCTCCGCAGACGATCTTGGCCGACAGTGCGGCGACGGTGGGATCGTCCAGCGCCGACCCGAGCGCGCAGGGGGCGTACACGTCGAGCGGTTCCCTGACCAGCGCTGCGGTGGTCGGTGCCACGGCAACTTGGGGGTGCGCGGCGCGGACCCGCTCGATCGCCCGCTTGTTGACGTCGGCCACGATCACTTCCGCGCCGTCGGCGAGCAGGTGCTCGACGAGAAGCTTTCCGACCTTACCGACCCCGGCGACGCCCACCCGGCGTCCGGACAGGGTCGGCGCACCCCACACGTGCTCGACAGCCGCGCGCATGCCCTGGAAGACGCCGAACGCGGTCAGGATCGAGGAATCGCCGGCACCGCCGTGGGCCACCGAGCGTCCGGTGACGAACTCGGACTCCCGGGCGACGAAATCCATGTCCTCGACGTAGGTACCGACGTCGCATGCGGTGATGTAGCGCCCGCCCAGCGACTGTACGAAGCGCCCGTAGGCGCGCAGCAACACCTCGGTCTTGTCCCGGGTCGGGTCGGCAAGGATGACGGCCTTGCCACCGCCGTGATCCAGCCCGGCGAGCGCGTTCTTGTAGGACATCGCGCGGGACAGGTCCAGAACGTCGGCCAGCGCGTCCTCCTCGCCGGCGTAAGGGTGGAACCGGGTACCGCCGAGCGCCGGGCCCAGCGCGGTGGAGTGGATGGCGATGATGGCGTGGAGCCCGGAAGGCTTGTCCTGGCAGAACACGACTTGCTCGTGGTCCCCGGATCGGAACACGTCGGTCACGGTAGTGACTCCCTTGCTCGGTGCGCTTGTGGCGCGATAACTGCTTCGCAGCGTAGGGCCCGCACCGGAACCTGCTTCGAACAACGGATGGCACCATCTGGCGGGTACGTCGCAGACAAGCAGACGCGGAGCACGAGACAGATCAGCGGCCTCGCTGCTGCCACCACCAGCGGATGAGCACCGCCAGAGCCGCGAGTAAACCGAAAAGGATCACCAGCTGTCCGGTGGTGGAGGACAGTCCGGTCGGGTCGCCCTGGGCTAGCACCCCATCACGGTAACCCCAGTGGCGGGACCTAACCTGAGGAAGTGCGGATAACCCACTTCCGGCAGCAAATGGACGAGGAGTTCGGCCCGGTCAGGGCTGCCGCGCTGGCCCATGATCACGTGTTCGCCGAGCTCGGCGGCCGCACGGTGAACGGGGCGCTGGAGGCCGGGATCGACACCAAGCGGGTGTGGGCCGTGGTGTGCGCCACATTCGACGTTCCCGAAGAGCGGCGCTGATCTTCCCCACCCCCGGCGTGTCCGTCTCTCGTGCTCGGTGTGCTGGCCTCTGGTGCACACACAGGGTGCCGTGGGCGCGGCAAACTGACACACCGGCGTGTCGTTCCTGACATCGAACACGTGTTCGCCTAGCATGTTGTCCACAGCAGAGCCCCTATCCACAGACCCGGCGTGCCCCGCCGCAAATTGTCGGTCTCACCGCCTAGCGTCGGCACCGACCCAGAAGAACCGATCAGCGAGGTGGACCGTCAGATGGCACCAGCACCGGACCGGGAAAAGGCGCTCGAGCTCGCCTTGGCCCAGATCGACAAGCAGTACGGCAAGGGCTCAGTGATGCGCCTCGGCGAGGAGGGCCGCGCGCCTGTCGAGGTGATCCCCACCGGCTCCATCGCGTTGGACGTGGCGCTGGGCATCGGCGGGCTTCCTCGCGGCCGGGTCGTGGAGGTGTACGGCCCCGAGTCCTCTGGAAAAACGACGGTTGCACTGCACGCAGTGGCCAACGCCCAGCGGGCCGGCGGGATCGCCGCGTTCATCGACGCCGAGCACGCGCTGGATCCCGACTACGCGAAGGCGCTCGGAGTGGACACCGACGCCCTGCTGGTCTCCCAGCCCGATACCGGGGAACAAGCGCTGGAGATCTCGGACATGCTGATCCGCTCCGGCGCATTGGACGTCGTGGTCATCGACTCGGTGGCGGCCCTGGTGCCGCGGGCGGAGATCGAGGGCGAGATGGGAGACGCGCACGTCGGCCTGCAGGCCCGGCTGATGAGCCAGGCGCTGCGAAAGATCACCGGTGCGTTGAGCAATTCGGGCACCACCGCAATCTTCATCAACCAGCTCCGGGAGAAGGTCGGGGTCTTCTTCGGCTCCCCGGAGACCACCACCGGTGGCAAGGCGCTGAAGTTCTACGCCTCGGTGCGGCTGGACATCCGCCGGATCGAGACACTCAAGGACGGTGGGGACGCGGTCGGCAACCGGACCCGCGTCAAGGTGGTGAAGAACAAGTGCGTGGCCGCCGGCACCGGCGTGTTCGACCCGGTAACGGGCCAGACGCACCTGATTGAGGATGTTGTCGACGGCCGGCTTCCGGTGCACGTGGTCGCCGCCGACAAGGCAGGGATGCTGCACAGTCGGCCGGTGGTCTCCTGGTTCGACCAGGGCGAACAGGACGTCATCGGTCTCCGGCTGCGCGACGGCACCGAGCTGTGGGTGACGCCGGACCACAAGATCCTCACTGAGAGCGGCTGGTACCAGGCAGGCCAACTCGCGGCTGGAGATCGGGTGGCGCGACCCCGCGAGTTCCTCGGATTCGGGGACGCCGAGCCGGTTACACCTGAGCACGCCCGCCTGCTTGGCTATCTGATCGGTGACGGCTACGTCGGCGGCAAGACTCCGGTCACGTTCATCAACGTCAGAGAAGAGCTCCATGCTGACGCGGGCAGAATCGCCGCGCAGCTCGGATGCGACGCGAAGCGACGTTCCGACGGCCTTCAGGTCTCCTTCTCGCACCGTCCGGGTGAGAAGAATGGTGTACTCGAGTTGTGTCGGCAGGCCGGAATCTGGGGCAAGCTGGCATCGGAAAAACAGATCCCGCCGCTCTTCTCCGCGCCCGACGTCTCTGCCGAGGTGCTCTCTAACCTCCTCTTCGGTCTGTTCGAGACTGACGGGTACGTGAGTCGTGAGCAGACCGGCGGGATCCGGGTGGGATATACGACCACATCGGCTCAGCTTGCCCAGCAGATGCACTGGCTACTCCTGCGGTGGGGCATCGGCAGCACCGTGAGCCGTCGGGACCCGAGCGCACAACGGAGCAGCATTATTCGGGGTCGTCGGGTCAGCGGGAAACTGCCCTGCTGGGAGGTGCGGATCGCTGGCGTCGACAACGTCAGCACATTCGCCGCTGTCGTTCCCATGTGGGGCCCGCGTGGGGCTGTGCTCGTCAAGGAGCTTGCATCGCTCGATGGCCGGTATCGGGGATCCCAGCGGGTCTACCTGTCCGACGAGGTGACCGAGCCGGTGCTCAGCCACCTCGCGGGTCGCGGCGTCACCGCCCAGCAGGCAGCACAGATGATCGGTGAGCGGGCAGGTGACCCGCAGGGCGGGATGAGGCAGGTGCTGGGTGCCAGCCGCCTGCGTCGGGACCGGCTGGTGCGTCTCGCAGACGCCCTGGACGATGCATTTCTTCAGGAGATCGTCGCTGAGGAGCTGTGTTACTCGCGGATCGTCGCGATCCTGCCATCCCGTCGGTGCCGGACGTTCGACATCGAGGTTGATGAACTACATAACTTCATTGCTAACGATGTCGTTGTCCACAACTGCGCGCCCCCATTCAAACAAGCAGAATTTGATATTCTTTACGGCCATGGGATTAGCAAGGAAGGCTCGCTGATCGATCTGGGCGTCGAGCAGGGAGTCGTCCGCAAGTCGGGTGCCTGGTACACCTACGAAGGCGACCAACTCGGTCAGGGCAAGGAGAACGCGCGCAAGTTCCTCGGCGACAACCCCGACGTCGCGGCCGAGATCGAGAAGCGGCTCAAGGACAAGCTCGGCATCGGGGCGAAGCTGGACGCCGACCAGACCGTGCCGGCCCCGGTGGACTTCTGATGCTTCCGACCCTTACCGAGGCGCTAGGAGCTGCGATGGGCGGGCGCAGTCCCGACGCCTCCGGGTCCGCCCAGGAGGACTCCCCGGAGACCGGGGCTATGGGTCCCGCAGCGGAGGCGCAGAGGATCTGCTTGCGGTTGCTCACGGCGCGGCCGCGCAGCCGGGCCGAGCTGGCCGATGCGCTGCGCAGACGTGGCATTCCGGAGGAAGTCGGAGAACTGGTGCTCGACCGACTGGGTGAGGTGGGTCTGGTGAATGACGCCGTCCTCGCCGAGTCGGTCGTGCACTCGGGGCACCGCCACCGGGGCCTGGGTAGGTGGGGGTTGAGCACCGAACTCCGACACAGGGGAGTGCCGGATGAGATCGCGCGCGAGGCAGTGGCGACAGTAAGGGTTGAGGACGAGGAGCAGCGGGCCCGCGAACTGGTACGACACAAGTTACGCAGTAGCACCGCGCGTGACCCCAGCACCCTGGTGCGCAGATTGGCCGGGATGCTGGCCCGCAAGGGCTACTCCGAAGGGCTGGCACTGCGCGTGGTGCGCGACGAGCTCGGTCCGGGCAACTGGCCCACCGAGGTCGAGTCCTGCCCCGACTGAGCCCTCGACAGTTCCCCAGGGACGATGAACTCGACGCCGGCGGGAAGGCCGTCCTGGGTGTGTGCGTCGGCCAGCAGTTGCAACAGGGTGGCCCGGAACTCCACACCGGCTCGGGTTGGGTGCACGTCCGTGCGGTGGGCCAGCGCGATCGTTCGGATCGGAGTGGGTGGCACAAACGGCACGCCACGAAGTTTCGGGCGACCCGGGAGAACCATGCTGGGGACCACCGCGATCCCGAGCCCGGCCTCCACGAAGCTGAGCACCGCATCCATCTCGCCACCCTCGATGGCGAAGCGCGGATGGAATCCGGCTCGCTGGCAGGCCGTGAGGGTCATCGATCTGAGGTCGTAGCCTTCCCGGAACATCACCAGCGGCCGATCCCGGAGGTCGTCGATCCGGAACGAATCGAGGTCGAGATCCATGCTGCGCGGCACGGCGACGGTGAGCTGCTCGCGAAGGATCGGGACGGTGTCCAGAGTCGGGACCCCTCGGTGCAACGGCGAGGTGAGCACCGCCAGGTCGATGGCTCCTTCGGCGAGCTGCCGCACCAAGTCCCGCGACCCACTTTCATCGATGACGAGTTGGATCCCCGGGTAGCGGGCGCGAAAGCTTGCGAGTGCGTCGGCCAGCAGCCCCGTGCAGAGGCTTGGTGTCGCACCCAGCCGCAGCCGCCCCTGACGGAGCTCGGCCAGCTCGTGCACTTGCAGCCGCGCGGTCTCGACGTCGGCGAGGATCCGTTTGGCGAAGGGGACGAGCACCTCTCCGGCCGGAGTCAGAGTCACGTTGCCCCGGGCCCGGTGGAACAGCTCGCTGCCCAACTCGCGTTCCAGGCATTGAATCTGTTTGCTCAGCGAGGGCTGGGCGACGTGGGTGAGCTCGGCAGCCCGGGTGAAGTGGCGAGTGCCGGCGACGGCGAGGAAGTACACCAGTTGCTGTAGCTGCACACCGATAGTGTAAGGCTATCGAGACGAGCGGTACCATATCTTTGACCCGTTCCGCGGGTTTGGCTTACCGTCGGTCATCGCCGCGTGAGCCGCCAGTCCGCCACAACCCGCGCGCGGAGCGCCGCGTGTTCGCTGAACCGACCACGCGGGCTTGCGCCGCCGACCTGAATCGACGTCATGACCACCACATCACCGTCCCCACAGCCTGGGGTAGCCCAGCCCGGCCGGGCAACGATCACAGCGCGGACCCTGCGCACCGACCGCTGGTGGCTGTCCCCCTTGGTGACGGCGATCGTGCTGGGTGTCTTCATCATCTACACGACGGCCCGGCTGTTCATGCGGGACTACTACTGGGTTGGTGAATACAGCTACCTCACCCCGCTGTACTCGCCGTGTCTGAGCGCCTCGTGCGCGCCGGGCTCGTCGCATTTCGGCACCCCGCTGCCAGCGTTTCCGCTGGCGCTGCCGCTGCCGATCCTGATCTTCCCCATCCTCGCCGGATTCCGGGCCAGCTGCTACTACTACCGCAAGGCCATCTACCGGGCTTTCCTGCAGTCGCCGCCCGGGTGCGCGGTGTCCGAGCGGGCGAAGAGCTACACCGGAGAAACCCGCTTCCCCCTGGTTCTGCAGAACCTGCACCGGTACTTCTTCTACCTGGCCAGCGCACTGCTGCTGATCAACACCTATGACGCGGTGCTAGCGTTCTTCCCCGCCGACGGTGGCGTCGGAGTGGGTCTGGGCTCGCTGATCCTGTTGGTCAACGTCACCATGCTGTGGCTGTACTCGCTGTCCTGCCACGCGTGCCGGCACATCTTCGGCGGCCGGCTCAAGCATTTCTCTAAGCATCCCGTGCAGTACTGGTTCTGGACGCAGCTGTCCAAGCTCAACGGCCGCCACATGCAGTTCGCCTGGATCTCCCTGATCACGGTGATGCTCACAGACTTCTACATCATGGCCGTCGCGGCGGGCTGGATCGCCGACCTGCGCCTTTTCAACTGACGAGGTATCGGATACCCATGACAGAGATCGAACGGCACGATTACGACGTCGTGGTGATCGGCGCAGGCGGCGCCGGGCTACGTGCCGCGATCGAGGCCCGCGAGCTGGGCAAGCGCACCGCCGTCATCTGCAAATCTCTGTTCGGCAAGGCCCATACGGTGATGGCCGAGGGCGGTATCGCGGCGTCGATGGGCAACGTGAACCCACGGGACAGTTGGCAGGTCCACTTCCGGGACACCATGCGCGGAGGCAAGTTCCTCAACAGCTGGCGGATGGCGGAGCTGCACGCGAAGGAAGCACCGCAGCGAGTATGGGAGCTGGAGACCTATGGTGCGCTGTTCGACCGCACCAAGGACGGCAAGATCAGCCAGCGCAACTTCGGTGGGCACGAGTACCCGCGGCTGGCGCACGTGGGTGATCGCACGGGTCTGGAGTTGATCCGTACCCTGCAGCAGAAGATCGTGTCGCTGCAGCAGGAGGACTTCGACCAGCACGGCGACTACGAGGCCAACCTCAAGGTCTTCTCCGAGTGCACAGTCACGGACCTGCTCAAAGACGGGGAGGTGGTGTCCGGGGCGTTCGGCTACTGGCGCGAGACGGGCCGCTTCATCCGGTTCGACGCACCTGCCGTGGTGCTCGCCACTGGCGGCATCGGTAAGTCTTTCAAGGTCACCAGCAACTCCTGGGAGTACACCGGGGATGGGCACGCGCTCGCGCTGCGCGCGGGCGCTGCGCTGATCAACATGGAGTTCGTCCAGTTTCATCCCACCGGGATGGTCTGGCCGCCCAGCGTTAAGGGAATCCTGGTCACCGAGTCGGTCCGGGGTGACGGCGGTGTGCTGCGCAACTCCGAGAACGAGCGTTTCATGTTCGACTACATCCCCGAGGTCTTCAAGGGCCAGTACGCAACCTCGGAGCAGGAGGCGGACCGCTGGTACGACGACCCGGACAACAACCGCAGGCCACCGGAGCTGCTGC
>JBOHFU010000009.1:0-20640 GCA_050699675.1 Pseudonocardiaceae bacterium | reverse complement strand
GGCGTGCCATTCTAGAGCGTTCAGGACGAGGGCGCTCCACGGCCGGCCGGCGGTCGCCGAGGCGCTCACTATGGCCAGCACGACCGACGTGCTGAGCATGCGTGACCAACGCTTTGCCTGCTCGCTGACTCGGCGGCCTTACGGCTTGCGTGCCACGGCGCCGTAGGCGGAGTCAAGGGGCTTGTCCGTGCCGATCTCGGTGGTGGCCGGCCGCCACTGGGTGATCGACACCAGGCCCGGATCCACCATCTCCAGACCTTCGAAGCACTGGCCGATCTGCTCGTTGCTGCGGGGGATGTAGGGCACCCCTCCGGTCTTCGTGTAGGCCTCGCAGAGGTCGACATAAGCCTGGTTGGTGTCGTTGCCATCCCACAACACGAGGTAGCTGCCAGACGGGACGGCGTCCATCACCCGACCGACGATCGAGCGCACGTCGTCAAACTTGGCGACGTGGCCTAGCACGCCCATGAACATGACCCCGATCGGCTGGTTGAAGTTCAGCACGTTGCGGGCATCGGCGATGATCATGCCCGGGTCGTTGAAGTCGGCGTCGACGTAGGCGGTGACCCCCTCCGGGGTGGTGTTGCCCAGCAGGGCGCGGGCATGGACCAGAACCAGCGGGTCGTTGTCGACGTAGACGATCTTGGACTCGGGTGCGGCTTGCTGGGCGACCTCGTGGGTGTTCTGCATCGTGGGCAGGCCGGTACCGATGTCGAGGAACTGCCGGATGCCGGCCTCACTGGCCAGGTAGCGCACGGTGCGGATGAGGAACTGCCGGGATTGAACAGCCATGGTGACGATGTCCGGGTACACCGTGACGCCGGCGTCACCGGCGGCACGGTCCACCTCGTAGTTGTCCTTGCCGCCCATCCAGTAGTTCCAGATTCGCGCCGAATGCGGCACCTTCTTACGGATCTTGGCGACCAACTCGTCGCGCGGGTGGTCGGGCTGCTCGTCGGCCATATGTCAGTCTCCTAGGTGAGCGATTTCGGTGCATGGCTCGGATGCCGATCCTGAGTGCGTGGCGGTGCTGCAGGTGATGTGTGTAACCGGCGCACGCTGTGACGGTACAAGAGCCCGGCTATGGCCCGGACCGTTATTGGGGCTTCAGCGCGTCGGTAGCTCTGGGCCGAGATCGTGGTATGGACAGCCCCGCCCCACCGGTAGCGCACAAGCCGCCCGCCGGTACCGCCGACACCTCTCGCGCCACCGGAGGGCAGCCGTTTGGAGACTGCGCACGCTGCGCGCCGTCGGGCGTCGATCTGTGGTCAGGCCGGGTCACAGGGCCCTTGTTGACCGTGGTTTAGCGGGGTTAATAGTCGTCGGTGTCCCTTGTGGGACGCCCACGCCGGGCTGAAAATCGGACTTGTGGCTGCCAGTGACGTCGTGTGCTGCACCTGGACACCCCGATCGGCGACAACCGGCTGATGCATGAAGGCGGCTCGTGACCAGCAGGCCGCGATCCGGTGAATGACTACGGCCGCGGTGTCACATGGGCACAATTTGAACCCGAAGCACTCGGCGTAGAAGACGCCGTCTTAGTGGCCGTTCGCTCAACCTCTCAATTGGTCGCCTGCGAATTCCCCGCTTGGCGCAGTCGCAGCGCGGCTGCCCAGCGTCCGTGTGGCCCATCGATTAGTATCGGTGGCTCGGCCGCTAGGTCGGCCAGCGCAGGAATCCGATCCGCCGAGACGAGCACCAGCCGGGCAGCTGTCTCGGCGGCGACTGCGACGATGTCGTGTGCTGGTAACAGCGGATCTACCGGCAGTGGCACTGCACGTTGCTGAATCGCGCCGGCGAAGGCCTCGACGATGCCGGGACCTTCGGACAGCATGATCAGCACCCGATCGTCGGGACGCACGTGGAGTTCAGCCAGCGCAGCGGCGACTGCAGCCGTTTGATCGGTTGGTTTGGGATAGCTCTCGTTGATGATCCTGTGTAGGAAGCTTATGCTGCTGGTGGGTGACTCCGCCTGGATGCACAGATTGTCCATGCTCGCCAGGTATTCCACGGTGTCGCGATTCCTGTCCAGGTAGAGGGCATTGGTGAGGTGTTCGAGGTAGACGACGTCGGGCAGGTCGGGGTTGGAGAACCGTAGGATGGTGAACGGGCCACCTGCCGCGGTGTGACCACCGGCGTCGAGCGGCACGATCTGCAGCGTGATGTTCGGTCGCTGGGCCATCTCGATCAGATGCAGCAGCTGCGCTCGCCGGATCTCCTGATCACCCAGCGGTCGCCGGAGCGCGGCCTCGTCCAGCGCCACCCACAGGTCGGGCGCCCCAGGTTGGGTCAAGAACGCCTGACGGGCCATCCGCAGCGCGACGCGACGCTCGATCTCGCCGTGTGCCGCGTGCAGGTGGCGCAGCAGCATGACGGCGCGTGCATAGTCCTCGGTCTGTAGCAGCCCGGGCACGAGCTGGGGCTCGTAGGTGCGGATGACCGACGCGGCCTGCTCCAGACCGAGATAGGTCTCAAACCAGTTCGGCAGCACGTCGCCGTACTCGCGCCACCAACCGGGCGCGTTGGCTTGGCGGGCGAGGGTGAGAAGCGTCTCGTGTTCCTCCGCGTTGGTAACGCCATAGAGGGTGAGCAGATCGGCCACATCACGTTCCTTGAATGCGACCCTGCCGAGTTCGAGACGGCTGATCTTGCTGCTGGATGCGCGGATTGTGTATCCGGCGGCTTCACGGGTGATCCCGCGGGCCTCGCGCAGCCGGCGTAGGTGGCCGCCCAAAGCGATGCGCAGTGCGGTCGACTTCCCCTGCCACAGGGCCGGACTAGGGCGAAGGGACAGGTCGCGATCTGGTTGAGCTCTCAAGACTCTCCCCTAGGGTGAGCGCGGTGGCCTCCTTAGACTACCTTCCGAGTTCGCCACAAGGCACTGTTGCTTTGGCAGGGAGGATGCATGACGTCACTGCCGGGTCTGTCCAGATCAGACAGCGAGTGTGAGTTCGGCGAACGCAGTCGCGAGTCGATCAGATCGCAAACATTCAGCCGGTGTGCGCTGATATTCGTGCGTCGTGACATGGTGTAGTTCCCCGCTGGGCTTGGTGCCGGTCGGGGTTCGTCTTCGGAGGTTTGGTCAGGTGGGCGCCGGGATGGGTGGTACCCAGGGTTTTCCCTGGAAGGCGTCGCGGAGGACGGTCATCATGTTGAGTCCGTGCTTGGCCGCGGTGGAAAGGACCCCGCGGATTGTGTAGCGGTCTTGGGTGCGGTCTTCGCTGGTGAGGCGTCCGGAGATGTTCTGCTGGACTTTGGCTGGCCGTCGGTCGCGTTCGGCTTGGTTGGAGGTGGGCGGCACGTTGAGGTCGTGGGCGAAGCGCAGGACGTCGGCTTGGGCGGTCGCGTGGGACTTCCAGCAGCAGCCGGGTCTTGCGTTCACCGGGGCGGGTGCGGTGGCTGGTGGTGTCGGACAGCCCGACCAGCACGCCATCCCGGTACTATTTGATCAACTCGTTGGTGACCGTGCGCTCGATCGCGCCCCGGTGCTGCTCAGAAGGGGCGCCCCCGGCAGGATTCGAACCTGCGACACACGGTTTAGGGAGAGCTTCGACGCCGCGTACTACGCTGTCTACCTGCGGCTTTCATGTGCCAGAGGTTCGCAGCTGTCGCGTCACACGGTACCGGATGACCCTGGTTCGCGTCACAAATCGTGTCACGGCACAGCGAGAACAGGTTGAGCGCTGCTGCCCTCGACGAGCTGGCCGTGGTGTTCTGACCCAACCTAGGAATCAATGGTCTCGCCTGTCCCGGCTTTGCATAGCGAATCAGCTCCGTGTGGTGCACGGCCACTTGCTGTCTGGCCCGCGCCGCTGGGGGAGAGGTCGTCCGCGGGAAATTGACCATTCCCGCGGTGCAGGAGTGTTGACCGTCGTTCTGGATGACGACGTGGGGGTCGTTGTCCGTCGTTGGGGTTGCCGACGGCGGCTGATGCCCGGCGGTTGTGTTGATCTTTTTTGTCGGCGCCGTCGCTGTTCCGGGTTTTGAAGGTTGCCTCCGTGGTAGATGACGACGGCCCTCCCGCCGTATGTCGTGGAAGACCGCTGCGGGAGGGCCGTGCTGGATGCGCGGAGGCACCCGTTGGTGACGGTAGAGGCTGATCAGGTTCGAGTCGAGTCGCGGTTGGTGGCTGGGCAGGTTGAGTGCCCGGATTGCCGGGGGGTGCTGCGGCCGTGGGGGTGGGCGCAGCTGCGTGGTGTGCATGGGTTGGCCGGGGTGCTGCGGCCGCGGCGATCCCGGTGTTCGGTGTGTTTGGTCACGCATGTGTTGTTGCCGGTCACGGTGCTGGTGCGGCGGGCGTACGCGACCGATGTGATCGGCGCGGCGTTGCTGGCCCGCGCTGCTGGTGGGGGGCATCGGCCGATCGGGCAGGAGCTGGGTGTTCCGGCGGCGACGGTGCGGGGCTGGTTGCGGGTGATGGGCTCGCGGCTGGAGGCGGTCCGGCTGTATCTGCTGGGGGTGGCCCGCCGCGCCGGGGTGGATCGGCCGGTGCCCAAGGCGCTCGGTTGTCCGTGGCGTGACCTGCTGGCCGCGCTGGGGGCGGTGACCGTGGCGGTGACCGGCCGGTTCGGCGCGGCCGGGGTGCTCGGCCCGGTGACGGCGTGGCAGGTCGCCGCGGCGTGTTCGGCTGGTCGGCTGCTCGCGCCGGGGTGGCCATCGGGTTGGCCGGGTGCCGGTGCCAACACCAGTTGCCCCTGATGTGAGCGGGTGTTGATCGGAATCCTCGCGAGGTCGCCGCCCGGGGCCCTCCCGGCCGGGCATTCCCTACGCGAATCGAGGTTTCCGTGGTGAGCACACCCGAGCAGGACGAGGTCACCCGCCGGGCGCGGGCCCAGCAGGTGGCGTTGTTCCGCTACCAGCTGATCTGTCCTGCGCTGGACCCAGGCCTGTCGACCAAGGCGCGGGGCAGGATCGTGCGGGCGATCGCCGCACGCACACACGCTGGCCCCTTCGGCGGGCAGCACTCCTATTCCCGCGACACCCTGGACCGGTGGATCCGCCGCTACCGGGCGGGCGGCTTCGACGCGCTGGCCCCCTCGATCCGCCAGCCCGGCGCCCGCATCGACACCGGGGTGCTGGAGTTGGCCACAGCGCTCAAGCGGGAGAACCCGGACCGCACCGCCGCGCAGGTCGCGCGGATCCTGCGCGCCTCGACGGGCTACTCGCCCTCGGAGTCCACCCTGCTGCGGCTGTTCCACCGCCGCGAGTTGATGGGCCCGGCCACCGGTGAGGGCGGGGTGGTTTACGGCCGGTTCGAGGCCGCGGACCCGAATGAGCGATGGGTCGGTGACGCGTTGCACGGCCCGCGCCTGGGGGGCCGCAAAACCTATCTGTTCGCGTTCCTCGACGATCATTCCCGGCTCGCGGTCGGCTACCGGTTCGGGTTCGCCGAGGACACCGTGCGCCTGGCCGCCGCGCTGGAACCGGCGCTGTCCTCCCGCGGCGTGCCTGCCAGTGCCTATGTCGATAACGGCTCCGCGTTCGTCGACGCCTGGCTGCTGCGGGCCTGCGGCAAACTCGGGATCCGGCTGGTCCACTCCACCCCGCACCGTCCCCAGGGCCGCGGCAAGATCGAGCGCTTCTTCAGGACAGTGCGCGATCAGTTCCTCGTCGAAGTCACCGACACCAGCGCCGCGGACCTGGCCCAGGCGCAGCTCACCCCGGCCACGGCGCTGCGTGAGCTCAACAGCCTGTTCACCGCCTGGGTCGAGTCCGTCTACCACCACCAGGTGCACTCCGAGACCGGGCAGACACCCCTGACCCGGTGGAACAATGGCTGGCAGGCCGCCGGGCACGGCCCGGTCATGGCCACCGCCGACGCGGTGACCGAGGCGTTCTTGTGGTCGGCGCTGCGCACCGTGACCAAGACAGCGACAGTGTCGCTACACGGCAACACCTACCAGGTCGAGGCAGCGCTGACCGGGCGGAAGGTGGAACTGGTGTTCTCCCCGTTCAACCTGCAAGTCATCGAGGTCCGCCACGGCGAACACAGTTACGGCCACGCCGTGCCGTACCAGATCACCCGCCACGCCCACCCCAAAGCCCGACCGGAGACACCCCAACCGGCCCCAGCGCCGGCCACCGGGATCGCCTACCTGCAACTGGTCGCCGACGCCCACCAACAGCAGGTGATCGCCGATGAACGCATCGGCTACCACGCGCTCTACGCCTCTGCTCCCGAGCAGACCCCCGGGCAGTCCTCCCTCGACGACCCCACCGGCGACGCCCCGACTGCCGGAGAACCGGCCGGCGACCTCCCGGCCCACGACGAACCCGGACGCGAGGTCAGCCGGTGAGCGTTCAACGCCTCCAGTCACACTGGGGTTTCACCAGAATGCCCTTCGGCCGCAGCCTCGCCCCCTCGATGCTGCACCGCCACGGCGGGCACGCCGAAGCCGTCGCCCGCATCGCCTGGTGCATCGACCAGCACGCCCTCGGCGTGATCACCGGCGAGGTCGGCGCCGGCAAGACCGTCGCCGTGCGCGCCGCCACCACCGCCCTCGACCCCTCCCGGCACGTGGTCATCTACCTGCCCAACCCCTCGGTCGGGGTCCGCGGCATGCTGCACCACATCGTCGCCGCGCTCGGGCAAGTGCCCAACTTCTACACCGCCACCCTGGTCCCGCAGGCCGCCGATGCCCTCGCCGCCGAGCACGCCGAACGCGGCCGCACCCCTGTCGTGATCTTCGACGAGGCGCACCTGCTGGACAACGCCCAGATGGAAGCGGTGCGGATGCTCACCAACCACGACATGGACTCCGCAGCCCCGTTCGCCGCAGTCCTGGTAGGGCAACCCACCCTGCGACAACGCCTCCGCCTCGGAGTACTCGCCGCGCTGGACCAGCGGATCTCCGTGCGCTACGCCATCGCCAGCATGGACCCAGCCGAGACCGGCGACTACATCACCCACCACCTCAAGATCGCCGGACGCGCCGACACCCTCTTCAGCGCCGACGCGATCACCCTGATCCATAACGCCTCCCGAGGCTACCCACGAGCGGTGAACAACCTCGCCGTCAACGCCCTCACCGCCGCGTTCACCCGCAACAGCTCGATCGTCGACGAGAAAGCAGCCCGCATGGCGATCTCCGAGACCGGCACCGACTAACCAGCCCGGCGTCACCACGCCGAACACCCCGCCACCAAGCCGACCAACGCCCCGCCCGCAACCAGCCGGCGGGGCGTTCTCACACCCCACTCACCGGCAACATCAACGACTCCGTCATCTGCAAGATCAGCGACGGACAACATGCAGGAGCGGGCCAAGACTGACCAGGTCATAGGCAAGACCAAAATTACCGCGCTGCTCGAGAGCCTGCCCGGCTACGATCCGGCCCGGGTCAACGCCCTGCTAGAGCAAACTGGGATCGTCCCGTCCCGCCGCGCCGCCGGCCTGACCGAGCGTCAACGCCAGGCATTGGCCGGCGCCGTGACCTAACGTTCCTATCCCAGCGCCCCGAGCTGCCGCAGCGACTCAACTCCGCAGAGCGTCTCAGGCATCAGGCGCGACGATCCCCGGCCGTGTGCTGAGCAGCGCCGTGCGGGACCTACTAGCCGGTAGGAGCCGCGTGCTCTTCCCGGGTCGCACCGCGCTCGTCGCGCTCCGGAGCAGGACCTGCAGCAGTGATCGATTCTGATGAGCGGATGGGAGGTGCCGGAGAGGCTGATGCGCGGGATCCCGCGAGGTGGGCAGGTGCCCAGGCCTCGTAGCGGCTCGACGAGCGGACTGATCTCTTGCCGGCACGTGGCTGCTTGTCAGCGTCGGAGTGCTGAGCGTGCTGGTCCGCTGGCTAGCCCAACCACAGGACCTCCAGCACAGCGACTTGCCGCGCGTGCTCCACCACAAGGTAGTACGCGAGGCTTCGCGGTGCGGGCCGAACTGCCAGCTCAGCACGCCTTCCGGGATATCGGGGTGCAGCGGTTCCCCGTTCCACGGAGCAAGTTCGAGGGCGGCTCGCAGCTCGCGCCAGGCCTGTTGTCCTGCAGTGGGCAAGGCGTCGAGCTGGGCTTGGATGGGCTCATCGATGGTGAGCTGGTACACCGTGGCTACAGGCCGGCTTTGGCGCGCGTGACCGGCAACGGTTCGTCCTCTGGTACCGGCTCACCGGTACGTAGCTCGGCTACCCGGCGGGCCACCCGCCGGAAGTTGTCCCGGTCAGCCTGCAACGCCGCGATGCGTCGCCACCGCTCGAGTGTCTCGAACAGCGCGGTCAGCTCCAGGGTCTCGCGCGCCTCGTCCAGCGCCCTGGTGTACGCCGCATCGAACGCGCCCCGGTCCTCAGGCAGCAACGCGCCCCGAATGTGGCCCGGCGAGGCACCAGGCGCCAGCGGGTGCCGCTGCGGCTGCTCGCTGGCGGCGTAAGTCGCAGTCACGCCATCACGATAGCCGCTCACACCGACACATCTGTCCCTGCTCGGCCATCCACCGCTCGAACACCGCATGGTCCGGACTCGCCAGCGGGGTCGGTTGCACCCGCCCCACACCGGCCGTCCCCGGCACGGTCATCTGGTCCAGCGTGCCGACCCCCGCGCGAGAAGGGCAAACCGTGAGGTGCCGGGTCGGCTGGGGTGCGGTTCCGGGTCGCTTCATGGAAAGGCGGTTGGGTGGACGGGTGTCGCGTTATTTTAGGCAGCGCCAAAGGTCACGGCGGGCAGATCGGTAACGTTGGCCACTTCCAAACGCAGCTGCACGCCCAGCGCGTTGGCGAGGCGCTCGAGTGTCGCAAAGGTTGGGGTGTGCCTCCCGCCTCCAGTCGAGCGATGACTGAGAGAACTTTGTGGGCACGCTCGACTTCGCGGTATTCGTTTTGGCGTTGTTTGCGGAATGTCGTGAATAGCATGATACGTCGGTCAGGTGCTATCCAGAACCTGATGCGTCGCGGCTCGTCGCGAAGACGATACCGTAATTCACGTAGGACGTCCCAAGCTGTGCGCGTGCGGCACGGCCAATGTGTTGCCGTGTTCGGCGAGCAACTGAAGGTAGAACCGTGCGCGAGCGGCGTCGCGCGCAGATAACTTTATCAGCCAGGTGTCGACTTCAATGCTCGGCCTCGATCCTCCATGCTGAACCCACGCCAGCATGATTGCAAGTTTGCTAACCACATGGAGGTGCCGCGCCAGCAAACACCATGATGGCGTTTGTATCCTCAACTCCCGAGACCGTGACTGGGGGCCCGATCCACTGGCGCGCGACCGCACGACATGAGTGAACACGCATGCTTACGCCCCGCCCTGACATAGACGGCTACCTGCCGCGAGAGTCCGCCGCAGCGGCTGCCTCGGGCACGGGTCCCGGGGCCACAACTGCGGCAGGGATGTCCACCGTATGGTGGTGCCGCAAGTCAAAGTTCGTGGCTCTGCGTGCGTTCCTGTAGACGACGTCTGGATGTGTTGTGTGCCGCCTCAATTCGAGGGGTGAGCAACGGTCTCAGTTCGCGTAATGCTGACAAGATCACCGATCTTCTTCTAGGCATTTGTGCTGCTCAAAAGTGGTGCCCCCGGCAGGATTCGAACCTGCGACACACGGTTTAGGAATGCGTGTTACGGGCGTGTCACAGTGTTCTAGCAGCACGTTTGCTTTCCGCTGTGTTGCACCACGACTCGTCAGGGTCATGATTCTCAGCAGTTCGCACCACGATCCGCACCACGACAGCGCTGACGAGGGCAACCGAGGCTGCTCGGTAGTGTCGAGCGCGGAGTACTGACAGTGGGTCGGCGCGCTTAATATCAGTGATCGTCGGCGTGCAACTCGGCGTCGAGGCACCAAGGCTCGCTGGGATGCGCTCGCCGCCCCGATTGTTAACCCACCTGCGGAAGCCCGCGGCGCCTGTCCACCCGAGTGGCTACTGCGGGAGACGATTCGCCGGACCTGCCGCAAACTGCGGCATTGACCCTCCCTGGATACACGGCGGGAACTGGGCATCCACCCGCACCACGTGCACGCACCGACACCGCCGGGCTGTCGGCCGACTGGCCCATCGCCGTGCTCATCGAGTTGCCCACAGCGTGGACATGCACCCCCGCTGAGGTAGACATGCCTGGTGCGCCTGAACCCGACGTTGGTGTCGCTGGACGACCTCCTCGTCGCGATATCCGAGGACCTCGACCTGCCCCCGCGCATGCTGCCGCCCAGTGTGGTTGCAACCGCGCTCCTCGCCCGCCGGGACGAGGTCGCACAGTGGGCGCACCGGCAGCTGTCGGGCGAGTTCCTCCCGACGCCCGAAGAGACTGTGTCGGTGAGCAAGGCTCGTCACGGGGTCCGCCCCGTCGCTGTGTGGGACCTACCGAGCCGGCTGCTATACCGGGCACTCGTGGGGCGTCTGCAAGACGTTCTGCCGAAGGTGAACCGCGGGCGCAAGCAGTGGCAGGCCTTCGAGCGGTTGCCGCTGGAGCACGGCGGCCCGTATGTGCTGACGGCGGATATCACGGCCTGTTACCAGTATGTCGACTATGGATTCCTCTCCGAGGAGCTGCTTGTGCAGGGCGGCGACCCGCAGGCAGTCGACGCACTAATAGCGCTGCTGTCGACGACGAGTGGCCGATCGTATGGGTTGCCGCAGCAGTCCCGTACCAGCGACGCCCTCGCTGAGGCGTTCCTCGACAAGCTCGAACGGGCGCTGGTTCGCCGCGACCTACGCGCGTCCCGTTACAACGACGACTTTCGGTTCGCCTGCCGGTCCTGGTCCGACGTAGTCCGGGCGATCGAGGTCCTGTCGGAGGAGGCCCGCATCATGGGCCTGACGGTGAACGACCATAAAACCGTCACGTGGCGGCGCGCGCGATACAAAGCTCACCTGGACGAGGCGGACGCCCTCAGGCAGGAGATCGCGGACGAGGCCAAGCTCGATCTGACCAAGCTTGACACCGACGATTACGACGACTCGGTCGTCGTCACTCCGCCGGATGAGCGCGACGTCGACCTGCTCGCGTCCGCACGAGTCCTGGAGCGGTGGGAGTCCGTCGCGGGACGACGAGGCATGGTGCCCACCCGGCGAAGGGCCGAGCACCGGGCCGTCCTCGAGCTCCTCCCGCTCGCGCTGGCGACCCTAGGCACCGAGCCGGGCACCGACGGCGAAATCCTGACCACGTGCATGCGGCTGCTGCGCTATCAGCAAACGGCAACCCCTGCCGTTGGCCGTTACCTGAGCGGGCGCAACGACGAGGGCCTGGTCCTCGACGCCTTCGATGGGCTGCTGCGCCGCCGGGCGTACGTCAACGGGTGGCAGACCTGGTGGCTCCAGCAGACGGTCGCCCGCATGCCGGGTTTCGCCACCGGCCGCGGCTCGCCAGCCCGGTTGCGCTGGGCCCGTAACGCGCTCGGCACGGCGGAGCACACCCCTGTGCTGCGGGCGCACGCCGCGATGACGCTCGCCCGGCACCGGCAGATCGGGCTTGACGAGCTCCTCGGCATCTACGCCCGGAGCAGCACGACGATCCGCCCCGTGCTGGTGGCCGCGATCGCGCTGTTGGAGCCGGGTGCAGGCGTGGCCCGCGCTGTGAAGGACGACAGCACCCTGCATAAGTGGGTGTACGACCATACTGCGTCGTATGGCCGAGACGCAGCCCATGACGGCGCTCGCCGAGGCCGCGCTCCGGTCCCTCGCGCTCCGCGCTGACGACCACCGCAGGCTCGCTGCCGCCGGACTTGTGGCGCCTCGCGGTCGGCACCAGCCCGCTGACCACGACGCGCGCAATGGCAACTCGGTCACCGACTGCGTCGCGGTTGCCGAGTCGTTTGCCGTGTCTCGGCTGCTCGCCCTGCGGCCCGCGGTTCGCGAACGCGACGTGTTCACGTGGGAGGGTCGACGCAACGAGTGGCGCAAGCACGGCAGCGTCGACCTGCGCTCATACGAGCAGTGGCTGGCGCTCATGGGCTACGTGGAGGTCCGCAACGCGCTGCAGCACGGATCGGGTCGTCTCACCGACCGACAGCTTGGGGACCACCGCCGGGAAATCCTGGGCTGGATAGCAGCGGCCAACGTCCATCTCAACGGACCGAACGTGGTGCTCACCGAGGGGGACCCGGTGGCGTGCGCTGGTGTCTGTGCCGGCTTCGTTCGCTTCCTGGACGCCGCGGCGCCGCTCGCCTGATGCGGGACGAACAGGCCCTAACTGCTCCGAAGAGGTCGCTGGATCGAAGGATGAACACGGCAACGTCGGCCTCGCGGCCTTTCGTCTGGTACAGACCCATCAGCTGGTTCGGTGAAGCGGTCTTTGAGAGGACCGCGCCTGCTACCGGAGCTTCGTCACCCAGCAGGCCATGACACGCCTACGATCACCAAACCATCCGGTCAACTCAGCCATGATAGCCACAGCAGTCACCCCCAACCCCAAAGCTCCACCCAAGATCGCGATCTCGAGCGGCTGTGGGTATGTCAGTGGTCGCACCGAAGGTCAGCGGGAGGATCGGTACCAACCAGTCTCAACCACTCGTCAGCAGACAGATTGCGGTTGGCTGTTCGGCAGGCCGCTGAGACTTCTAGTTCTGGGTTAAGCCGCCATAGCAGTACCTCCCCTCCCGAAGTTGCAATGATCAAGGTCATGCCGTCCGAGGTTAAGTCAACCGCTGTCGCTTCCGCTGGCGTTGTCCCGATCTCGAGATTGGCCAACTGCGGAAGTTGGAGCCGCCCTATGACTTCATTCGATTCCGGCGATAGTACCGAAATATCTCTATTCAACCCGACGCTGACGAAGGTTTCAGCGCTGGTGGCGAGCGAGTCAACATTGCCGGCGTCGATGTTGAGCACGCTTTCCACTGCACCGTCGGTCATTTTGCGCACCTCGAGAACACCATCCTGGCGGCCGATAACTAACCGGTCGGCTCCCAAGAACTCCAGACTCAAGGGCGGCGAGTCAAGGTCGATGTGTCGATGCACCCCTGCGGGGAGCTCGACTAGGTCAATGCCGCGAGCGGCGGCGCGAGTGGCATACCGCCCATCGAGACTCAGCTTCGATAGGGCTCCGATACTGGACAGTGTCTGACCGGGCACAACCAATTTAGCATCGGCCTCGATTGGGTTATAAGCGACTACTGCTCCGTCCAGATCGATCACATAGAGCGTCCCCTCTATCGACCAAGCGGCTCCCGCAACCTGGTCGAGCCCGACCGAATCGGGTGGGCCAGGCCACGACCCTGACTTGGTCGGCACGGGGCCGTCCAAACGCCACGCTTGCCGTGAACCATCCCCTCCCACCGCTATAATGGCGCGCCCGTCCGGAGCCCATGCGATCGCGACTGGGCTGGGTAGGTCGGTTGTGGCCAGAGCGGCCCGAAGCTTGCCGTCCGTGAGATCGAGGATCGTAACTGTTCCCTCTTCATCAGAAACTGCCACGAACCGAGAATCGGGAGACAATTCCATAGACGGTCGATTAATGAATCCGACAATCTCGGGTGTGGTCAATCCGGTGCGTTGCACGAGCGGGCCGACAGCAGTGGTATCCCAGAGTTGCAAGCCCCCGTCGGCGGCGGAGACGAGACGGTTTCCGCGGAGGAACTCGACCCTGGTAATTCCGCTGGCTCCGTCGAGTCTCACCGCGTCCGCGGCGCTTGGTGGAGTCTCCGAGGTGGGCGCGACAAAAATGGAACCACTCTGCACGACCGCGACCTGGTTCGCGTCACGGCTTATGGATAGCAGCTCAGCCTTATCTACGGGTAGTGCGGCGGAACGCCGGGTCGTTGGGTTCGCGCCCAAGAAGATCTCTACAGTGCCGAGAATGAAATAAGCCCCCGAAGTAGCGCTAGGCGAGCTGGTCTCAATAAAACGGTTCGCTGGCGTGCACAACTCCCTTTCAGGGACTGAGACTGCCGTCATCAGATCGGGAGAGCGTAAAACAACTCTGTTGCAGGCGCCTGACCAGACATGAAGCATTGATTCCGAACTGAAGGACACGTGCGGGACTGGGTTTTCAATGGAGATGTAGTCAGCCGATCCAATGTCGATTTCTGCATGCGACGAATTGTCAAGTTTTTTGGTGTCGAAGAGGCTCACGCGTCCGATAACGTTGCCGCCGCGCTCGGTGGCACGCGACCCAAGCACGGCGAGCTGTTGCCCAGAGCCCGACAGTTCTACATCAATCAGCGGACCCGGCACGGGCACGACGCGTGGTTGCGAATCGGGCGCATTTCGATCCCAGATCAGGAGCTGACGGTCGTTGCCGGCAACTAGCCATGAACCGGACGGGTCAATGGCAGTCACGGTGACCGGCGCCGGCACGCCAGAGACCGTGAAGCGCACGCCGCCCGACTCGTCGAAAAGGCGCACGCGGCCATCTTGAGATCCGACGACGAACTCGTCCCCATTGGCTGAGGTTTTTAGCGAGGTCACCTTGGCATCAGTCGGCAGAAACAGCTGTAGATGAGGGCTCGCGACCGAGGCCTGCAGAAGCGCGGATCTTGTACGGGTGTCCGGTCGCAACCGGTACGCCTCGGCGGCCAGCAGTCGCGCCAAGTCGATTCGACCGCTGAGGTTAGCCTGCGCCGCAGCCGCGAGCTGGCGGGCGGTGGCGATTGTCGTCTGCTCGTTAGCGCGGTTCCGTTGGTTTACGGCCACCACGGCCGTGACGGTCGACAGAACTGTAAGCAGTACGAGCGCAATCGTGGCTAATCCTATCCAGCGTCGTCGCACACGGTGCTGATGGACGTGCTCACCGACGAGGTCATCCTTCGGTAAACCGTGCAAGGGTGCGGCGAGTTCGGCGACTGCAGATTGAAATGTCGGGTCAGACGGCTCGGCAGTACGCACTTTCCGAAAATCGATCCATCGTGGCTCGGTAGCCGGTGGTCGACAAGGACTCGTGGAAGCGCGTTGGTGGTCTTCTTGTCAATCAGTCCGTTTTTCGAGTTCCATGCTATATCCCCAGCGGTCAGTCCCAGTATCAGCCGATCGGATGATCGGTGCTCAAGCCACCAGCGGATCTCTCGGGAGACCCATGGCGAACGTGCTGCCTCCGGGGAAGCCAAGAGGATGAACCATTCACTGTTGCTTAAGGCTTCCTCGATAGATCCCCAGAGGTGAGGTGTCGCAGAGAGGTTCGAATCGTCACGGAACACCCGTAGTGCACGTCTCCGATACCAGACGCGGCCAAATTGCTCAAGTCCGGACTGCAGCGCAGGCGCGAGCGCATCGTCCAATGCGTGGCTGTAAGAGATGAACGCAGCATATCTCGGGCGACCACCGCTACTAGAATCCACACTTACCTCCCGACCGCCTTGGTCACTGGTCATGCCCTAGTACTCCAGCCACCCTTTGTGATCTTCGGCGTGTCTGCGTGGACGGGTGCATCCACCGGGTGATCGTGCCGGGCTTCTATGGATAACAGATGATCTTGCGGTGGTTGCGGGCCATAGCGTAGATGGTGCTGATCCGGGCCCGGGGGCAGGAGCGGTTCGATGAGGTGATGGGCCGGGTCGGCAGGTGCTTCGCGCGGGCGGTGCCGCGGTGTACCGCGCAGGAGCATGTGGGCGGTTGTCGGGCACCGAGCGGAAGAATTTGCTGGTGGCTGGCTGAGGCGGCCGGGCGTCGCGGCCGGATGGGTGCAGCGGCTGCTGCGTACGGCCGGTGCGACGCCGAGGCGGTACGGACGAGGTTCTCCGCCTGGTCGCCAGCGGCAGGGTCACCTGCGGAGCTGATCGTTGACGAGACCGATTTCCTGAAGATGGCGGCGGCTGCTCGGTCGACTGGTGCAGAAGACCGCCGCCTCTACTTCCCGTAGGGGGCCTGGTGTCGCCCATCTCCGCGTTTGATCGGCAGTCAGTTCCCAGAACAGGCATGCGGTCGCGTGCGGAGCCCGCGGCTTAGAGCTGCGCCGCGTCCAGCCGCCGGTGGATCAGCGACAAGCCCAGCGACCTGGGATTTTGCTGGACCTTGGTGAAGTATTTGCGCAGTTAGGATGCCGTTTGGGGGCCATGATCAACGATACTGGGCGATCGGACGTAACGAGTGGCGCGTTGCCCTCGCCCTACGCTGCTTCTGTGACTGACGTGCGCGGCGGGTGGCAGACGTTCGGGGAGAAGACGGTCTATGACAACCGGTGGGTGCGGCTGGGGCTAGTGGATGTGGAGGCGCCCAACGGGGAGCGGTGGGATTACCACGTGGTGCATCTGGATCGGATCGCGGTCGCCCTGATCGTGGATGATCGGGATCGGGTGTTGATGTCGTGGCGGTACCGGTTCGTCACGGAGCAGTGGGGGTATGAGCTGCTCGGGGGCATGGTGGACGCGGAGGAAGACGCGGCGGGGACGGCGGCGCGGGAGGCGGAGGAGGAGAGCGGGTGGCGTCCGGTGGGGGAGTCGGAGCACCTGGTGAGTTTCGAGCCGCTGCCGGGGCAGGTCACCGCGCCGGTCGATGTGTTTTTGTGGCGAGGAGCTGAGCGGATCGGGGAACCGACCGATACCGAGGAAGCGGGCCGGGTGGAGTGGGTGCCGCTGTCCCGGGTGCCGGAGCTGGCGCAGCGGCAGGAGCTGCTGGGATCGGGGACGCTGGTCGCGCTGCTGTACTACATGGCCTTACACGGTGGTGCCACCGCTGCTGGGTAGTACGAGCCGGTTAAGCCGCCGTTGTTGCCGGTCGGATTTGATTTGCGCTGCAAGGCGGCGGGCCTGCCGGGTGTGGGAGAGGGCGGCGTCGCGGTCGCCGGCGGCGGCGTGGGCGTAGGCGAGGTCGACAAGCAGGCCGGTGCGGGCGCGGACGAAGTCGGCCGGGAGGCGGGCGAGGGCGGCAGTGAGCTGGTCGATCGCTTCGAGTGCGCCGACGCGGGCCAGGGCGTGGCCCCGCCAGCGGTCGAGGTGAGAGTCGCCGAGGAACAGGAACGGCAGCGCGGGGTCGATGGGGTCGACAGGAAGCTGACCGGAAGCGGTGTCGAAGGCTCGCAGTGCGTCGTCGGCGTGGCCGGCGGCGGCGAGAGTCTCGCCGTGGGCGGCGGCCAGCCAGGCACGGAGCAGGGGTGCGGAAGTGCCGTTGGCGATGCTTCGGGCGTGCGCGAGTTGGTCGGCGGCTGCGGTGGTTTCGTCGAGGTCGATGAGAACGAAGGCTTGTTCGGCTGTGGCGTGGGCGAGTAGCGCGGGTGAGTCGGCTTCGCGGGCGGCGGCTTTGGCGCGCTCGTAGTGGGCCCACGCTTGGCCGAGGGCGGCGCGGTCGAGTGCCTGCCATCCGGCCAGCGTGGATGCCTCGACGAGTATCCCGGCCAGCGCGGGCCGTTGTGGTCCAGCGCGGTAAGTCAGTATTTGGTGCACGTGGTCGATCTGGGTGCGGAGCTGGTCGAGTTGAGTGATGGCGCCGAAGCGCCGGTCGAGGTGGCGGGCGTGGTCGACTTGGGGGCGGAAGACATCGACGGTCTTTCTATCGACGGTGCGGGCGATGGCGATCCGGCTCCGTAGCTCGGCTGCTTCTGGGTCTTCCTCCGGTTCGTCGGGGAAGCCGAGTTCAGCGTTGGTCCGGCCGTAGATCTCGCGGAACAGCCGCCGATAGATCTCGCTGGGTTGTTCCTTTCCGTTCTCCCACCGCGACAGCTTGGTCTTCAGACTCGCCCGGGTCGCGATCGGCAGATTCAGCGCATCGGCGCGGCGGGTGAGGAGGTCGATCACCTGGGCAGCGGTGTAGCCCAGGTGCCGGCGCACGGCCTGCAGCGACGTCAGCACGGCCCACTCCGGCCGTGAATTAACTGGCCCTGAGCTGTACGGTTAATGGTAGTTAATGGGTCGGTCGTTAACCGGCGCCAATTACGAAGCGGCACGTGTTTGGCGTTTCGTAGTGCCATGCAAGAAATCGCAGACACCGCGGGCGGCCGGTTACCGGCTGGTTCAACCATTGCGGGCGGCCAGCTCGTCCAGGCGCCGTTCGATAGCAGCCAGGCGCCGGTCGATCGAGGTCAATCGGGCTGTGACGGGGTCAACTGGCGAGGTCGCGGGCTGGCTGCGATCGGGCGGGGTGTGACCGCGCAGCACGGCGTCGAGGTGCTCGGGGTGCCAGCCCAGCGCCAGCGAGAGCGCTTCCAGGGTGCGGGCACTGCGGCGGCGCTGGGTGGTGTTGCGATGCAACTCGCGCACGATCGCGACCGATACCTGAGCCCGTTCGGCCAACTCGCGTTGCCGCCAGTTGAGCTCGGCAAGCCTTGTATCAATCGCCCTCGCGACCGCCGCCCAGTCCTGGTCCACCTATTCCTCCGCGCTCCGCCCTGAGCGCCGAAGAGTAACCCCGCCCACCGTTTCGGTAATTCCGCACGCTCATCTAGCACTGAAATCAGTGCATCCAAACGATGACATCACGCTTTGAGGGAGTTCGAGTTATGGACAGCACCAACAACAGCGCCGGGAGTCCGGCGTTCTACACCGTCCCGGAGGCCGCCCGAGTCCTGCGAGTGACCCCGGCGACGATCTACCGCGCCATCCGGGACGACGCCTTCCCCGCGGTCCGGATCCGCACCCGGTACGTCATCCCGGCCAGCGCCGTGGACCGGCTGGCCGCCGACGCCGCCGAGTCCGGCGGGTGTGTGGATGTGGCGCGGATGGCCGCGCAGCGGCGCACCGCTCGCGAGGTGGCCCGCGCCCGCGGTGGTGCGCCGTGGTGAACCACGACGACACCCCGGATTACGACGCGATCGCCGCCCGGCTCGACCGGTGGCGGCAAGTCCCGACCGACGTGTTGACCGCTGTCGTGGTGCGCGGCGGGTTGTGCTTCTGGCGCCTCTGGCCGAGCGAGGAGCCCGACTGGGATGACTGCGCACCCAGCGACCGGAGCTTGGCCGCGCGGCTGTGTGCCGGATGCCCGGTCATCGACCAGTGCCAGGAGCTGGACCTGCGCACCGCCGGAACGGACACCACCGGCGTGTGGGGCGCGATGGCCGAGGACGACCGGCGCGCCCTGCACCCGATCTGGCAGCGGCACCGCCAGGAACAGGACGGAACGACCGGGAAGGAGAGCTGACGCCATGACCATCGACCTGACCCCGACGCAGGTGGTCGCCGTGATCGGTGTTCTGCTGGTCGCGGTCATGATGTGGCGCTCGGGCACTCGCCGTGCCCGCCGTGCGGCTGACGCCGCTCATGCGGCCTCCCGGGTGGTGTCGCTGGCTGGGCAGGTGCTGGCGACGGCCGGTGTGATCGTCGGAGTGCAGTGGGTGGCGATCACCTACGCGCCTGGCAGCACGCTGTTTTGGGTGGTGCTCGCCGGACCAGCGCTGATCGCCGGGCACGTGCTCACCAAGGCCGTGACGGTGACCTCGCTTGACGTCACCCACCGGCGAGGTGACCGGCGATGAGCATGTCGCATGACGGAGGGGAGGCGCCCGCCGCTCGGCGGTCACCTGCCCTGCCCACCGGACGTGCCGACGAGACGGCCGGTTCCGTATCGGCGGTGATCCCGGCCCCGGCCGTCCCCCACGTGTTGGGGTCGCAGCTGCAACGGGCACCGGAGGTGCTCGACGGGGAGCTGATCACCGAAGCCGAGTACGCCCGTCGCAGGGGCCTGCACAGCCTGCCCGTGCTCGCGGTGGCGGCAGCGATCCGCGAGTCGGATCGCTCGAAGAAGATCACCAAGGCGGTGGCGTCGCTACTCACGCGGTCCGCGCGAGTAGCTGCCCGCGCTGTTTACACCGTGGCCCAGGGTCACGCGAGCTGGGTGCGTCGCGCCACCGACGCGCTCACCCACGGTCCGGTGCGGGAGCAGGTCCGGCTGGCCCGGCTGGCGGGTGACCGCGACGCGCTGGCCGAATGGACCGAACGGCTGGTGACGCTCAAAGACAGCCGCGCCGAGCGGCTCCAAGAGCTTCCGGCCACGCTGGCCGCGGGCCTGAGGGCGCTGTTCGTGGTGGTGTGCGTGCTGCTCGGGCTGCTGGTCGTGGCCGGGGTGTGGCTGGCGTTCACCCCGGACAGCATCGGCTGGCACGGCTGGTGGTCACTGATCAAGCACATCCTCAACGGGACGCTGACCGCGCTCACCGTTGCCGTGTACGTGGTCTTGTGGGGTGGGGTGCCCGCGCTGCTGGTCGCCTCCTGGCGGGAGGGACGCAGAGCAGCGCAGCCGCCACGCTGGTTGATCTCGTCGGATGAGCGCGCCCAGCAGGACGCCGAGATCACCGCGGACCTGATCACCGCCGCCCTGCGGCACGTCAAGATCCCGGCGTTGACCCGCTACCTCACTGGTGGTGGCGTGCTGGAGTACGTCGTCACGCCCCGCGAGCAGGGCGGCGGCACCTACACGCAGGTTCGGCTGCCGATGGGCGTCACCGCCGCCGAGTTACTCTCCAGCGCCAAGGTTGAGTTGCTGGCCGGCAATCTTGGGCGCCACCGCCACGAGGTGTGGCCCCAGCGGGAGAAAGATACCGACGCCCGGGTGCTGGATCTGTGGATCGCCGACAAGGGCACCATGGACAAACCCGCCCCACCCTGGCCGCTTCTGCACGACGGCGAGGTCGACGTCTTCGCCGACCGGCTGCCCTGGGGCGTAACCATGCGCGCCGAGCAGATCACGGTCGGCATGCTGCAAAAGCACTGGCTGATCGGCGCCACGTCCAAGCAAGGCAAGTCCACCGTGTTACGGCTGCTTGCGCTGGGTCTGGCTCTGGATCCCACGGTGGAGCTGCACATTGCCGACCTCAAAGGCGACGGGGACTGGTCGATGTTCAAGCCCCGGGCGGTGACGCTGA
>JBOHFU010000008.1:0-21472 GCA_050699675.1 Pseudonocardiaceae bacterium | reverse complement strand
CACGCCGTTGCAGCCGGCAGATTCCCTGCCGGATCTCCCCGACGGTGAGCACGCTGAGATACAGCTGCCGGGAATCGACCGAGTCGAACCAGGCGGCAACTCCCGCGTCGGGTGTACGTTTGCGCAGTTCCGACACGACGTTGGTGTCGAGCAGGAAACTCACCACTGGTTCGTGAAGTCGATCGAGCGGGCCGGCTCGCGGGGTCGGACGATCTCCAGAGCATCGAGGTCCGGCGCTGACCGGAGGTAGTCCTTGAGGTCGACGTCGGCTCCAGACATCCTGCGGTACTCGGCGATATCCAGCACGACGGCGACCTCCTCACCGTGCCGGGTGACGAACTGCGCACCCTCGGCCTGGGCAGCACGCACGACCTCACTGAAGCGCTGCTTGGCCTCCTGGAGCTGCCACTTCATCGCATCCCCTAGTCTGTCTAGACAGACCAGCGTAGCACTCACCTTAGCTTCACCCGGCGCGTCGGCCCGCGAGCCGACACACTGGAGGCCGGACAAAACCCAGGAGGACGTGACCGTGCACGCGGCAGACCACGCGACTTCAGCACCGCCGGCCGGCGAACAACGCAAGCTGCTCGCCGGTGCCCACCATGACCCGCATTCGGTGCTCGGGGCGCACTCGCACCGCGACGGCACCGTGGTCCGGGTGCTGCGCCCGCACGCCGACGCGGTGACGGTGCTCGCCAACGGCGAGGAATATCCACTGGAGCGCAACCAGGGCCTGTTCCACGGAGTGCTGCCCGGTCCCCCCGGCGACTACCGGCTGCGGTTGCGCTACGGCGAACACACCGAGATCACCGACGACCCCTACCGCTGGCTGCCCACGCTGGGTGAGGTCGACCTGCACCTCATCGGGGAAGGCCGGCACGAACAGCTGTGGGAAGCGCTCGGCGCGCACCTGCGGATCTACTCCACGCTGAGCGGCCCGGTCGAGGGAACCTCGTTCGCGGTCTGGGCACCGCATGCCCGGGGAGTGCGGGTGTGCGGAGACTTCGACGGCTGGTCCGGGGTGGCGACCCCGCTGCGCTCGCTGGGCTCGGTCGGCGTGTGGGAGGTATTCCTGCCCGGCGTCGGTCCGGGCACCCGCTATAAGTTCCGCCTGCTGGGCCCGGACGGGAGATGGCACGAGAAGGCCGACCCGATGGCCCGCGCCACCGAAGTGCCGCCGAACACGGCCTCGGTGGTCGCCGCCCCGTCGACCTATGAATGGGGCGACGCCCAGTGGCTCGCCAAGCGGGCGGAAAAGCAGCTGACAGTGGAGCCGATGAGCGTCTACGAGGTGCACCTGGGCTCCTGGAAGCAGGGCCTGAGTTACCGGGAGCTGGCCCACGAGCTGGTCGAGCACCTGACGACGACCGGGTTCACCCACGTCGAGCTGCTGCCGGTGGCCGAGCACCCGTTCGGTGGTTCCTGGGGCTACCAGGTCACCTCCTACTACGCGCCGACGTCCCGATTCGGCACCCCGGACGACTTCCGCTACTTCGTCGACACGCTGCACGCGGCCGGGATCGGTGTGTTCGTGGACTGGGTGCCCGCGCACTTCCCGCGTGACGAGTGGGCGCTGGCCCGCTTCGACGGCGCGCCCTGCTACGAGCACGCCGACCCGCGGCGCGGGGAACACCCGGAGTGGGGAACCCTGATCTTCGATTTCGGGCGCAAGGAGGTCCGCAACTTCCTGGTGGCCAACGCGCTGTACTGGCTCGAGGAGTTCCACCTCGATGGGCTCCGGGTGGACGCCGTGGCGTCGATGCTCTACCTCGACTATTCCCGCCAGCCGGGCGAATGGTTGCCCAATGTTCACGGTGGACGCGAGAACCTGGACGCAGTGGCATTCCTGCAGGAGATGAACGCCACCGTCTGCAAGAGACACCCCGGTGTTGTGACGATCGCTGAGGAATCCACCGCCTGGCCCGGAGTCACCCGACCCACCCATCTGGGCGGCCTGGGCTTCGATTTGAAGTGGAATATGGGCTGGATGCACGACACGCTCGATTACGTCGGCCACGATCCCGTGCACCGCGCATACCACCACAATCAGATGACCTTCTCGCTGATGTACGCCTGGAGCGAGAACTTCGTGCTTCCGCTGTCGCATGACGAGGTGGTGCACGGCAAGGGCTCGCTATGGGCCAGAATGCCGGGTGACAACTGGAACAAGGCCGCCAACCTGCGGGCCTTGCTGGCCTACATGTGGGCTCACCCCGGCAAGCAGCTGCTGTTTATGGGCGGCGAGCTCGGGCAACCCGCCGAGTGGGCGGAGAGCCGCTCGCTGGAGTGGTACCTGCCCCACCACCCGCTGCACGGCGGGCTGCTGCGGATGGTCGGCGACCTCAACGCCATCTACCGGTCGCACCGCGCGCTGTACAGCCAGGACACCAGCCCGGCCGGCTTCGAGTGGATCGACGCCAACGACGCCGCCGGCAACGTGCTGAGCTTCCTACGCTGGGGCGACGACGGGTCGGTGCTGGCCTGCCTGGCGAACTTCGCCGGCAACCCACACGAGGACTACCGGATCGGGCTACCCCTTCCTGGGCGCTGGCGCGAGGTGCTCAACACCGACTCCGAGGGCTACGGCGGCTCCGGCGTCGGGAATCTCGGTGAGGTCACCGCTGGTGAGACACCGTGGCACGGGCGGCCCTACTCCGCGCTGCTACGGCTGCCGCCGGCCGGCGCACTCTGGCTTACCCTCGCATCTTGCAGCTGAGTACGAGCTTGTCACAATGCGTAGCCGATATCTATTCGAGGGTTAGGCCGGACGGACTCAGAATGGTGCTGCCGACAGGCGGTAAGCTGGTGCGTACCGGTTTCATCGGATACGTGATCGGTGGGTCGACAGGGTGAGGCATGACCACACAGGGTTACCTGGTGGCCAGGGCCGCACCCCTTGGTCACCAGCTGGTCTCGCTCGGGAGTGGGCCCGCGCTGTCGCCACCACCGCCTACATACCGATGTCGCCTCCCGCCATCCGGGACTACCTGCAGGATCTCACCGAGCGGCTGGTGGCCGCGCTATCCGGTTCTTCGGTGGACACCCAGGCCGCATCCGACGTTGGCGCCCGGCTGGTAGCCGTAGGGCTCACCGGTGAGCAGAGCCTGTCTCGGACGGTCGAGTTCCTCGGCCGGGTCTTACCCGGCGCCGCAGACAGTACGGCGGCCAACCCGCGCTGCGGCCGGATCATTGAACTGCTCGGTGCGCTGGCTGCCGGCTACAGCTGGGCGCTGCGCAACCGCGTCTTCGACCAGCAAGAAGAGATCAAGCGGGCGCTGTCACTGGCATGGCAGGACGTCGAGCGGGCCCTGCGGACCAGCGAGGCTCGGTTCCGCGAGGTGTTCGACTCCTCTCCGATGGGTATCGCGATCAGTACACCCGGCGGACGGATCGTCCAAGCCAACCCGGCGCTTGAGGAGATCCTCGGCCATTCGCCAGGCGAGCTGCCTGGACACCAGCTGAGCGAGCTGTTCTCGGTTGACGACCGGCGCATGGTGCAGAAGCACTACCAGGGCCTGCTGACCGGAGGGACTTCGCGGTTCCGGGCTCGCTGTACGCTGCGCCGCGCAGGTGGCGAGACCGCGTGGGTCTACCTGGCCGCTTCGGTGCTGCTCGACGCCGAGCAGGCACCGCAGTACGTCGCCACGATGGTCGACGACATCACCGACCTGCACCTGCTTGAGCAGCGGCTGAACCACCAGACGCTGCATGACCTGCAGACCGGTCTGCCGAACCGGCAGTACTTCGTCACCCACCTGGAGACAGTGCTCGGACGGCTCGAACCGTCGGCCG
Source organism: Pseudonocardiaceae bacterium (assembly GCA_050699675.1). GTDB lineage: Bacteria > Actinomycetota > Actinomycetes > Mycobacteriales > Pseudonocardiaceae. The sequence goes on along the minus strand of JBOHFU010000008.1, from coordinate 17,680 downwards.
TGGTCACGCTGCTGCACCTCGATCTGGACGGCTTCTCGGTCATCAACGACGGGCTGGGACACGATGCCGGTGACCGGCTGCTGGATGCGGTGGCCAGGCGGCTGGAAAGCGTGGTCGCCGACCAGCAGGCGATGGTTGCCCGACTCGGAGCCGACGAGTACGCGATTCTCATCCGATCCAAGTATTCAGGACCGGACGTCGGCGCCTTGGTCGAGCGCATCAACACCGAGCTCGCCGAACCGTTGTACATCGATGGCATCGGGGTGGCGGTCACCGCGACGATCGGTATCGTGCAGCGCCGGTTCGGCGGATCCGCCAAGCCCGAGGAGCTGATGCGCGCAGCCAGCGCCACCCTGCGCCGGCTGCGCGGCAGGGGCACGCGGCAGTGGGATCTGTTCGACCCAGACATCGACGCCGCCGACCGCGCGGAGCTCCGGATGGCCGCAGCGATGCCCGGCGCCCTGGAGACCGGCGAGCTGCGAGTGACCTACCAGCCGGTGGTCACCCTGGACGGCCACCGGCTGGTCGGCATCGAGGCGGCACTGTGCTGGCAGCACCCCGAACTCGGCGTGCTGTCGAACGAACAGTGCGTGCAGGCCGCGGAGCGGACCGGGGTCGTGCATGAGGCCGGTCAGTGGCTGCTGCGGACCGCCGCTGACCAGGCCGTGTCCTGGCGGCACCGGATAGCCGGCGGCGTGCCTCCGGTCGTCGTCAACCTGGCGCCGTCCCAGGCGCAGGACCCCGACCTGGTGGCGAGGGTCAGAGCAGTTCTGGAACAGACCGGCCTGCCACCGGCTGAGCTGGAACTGCGGGCGCCGGTGGCAGCGATCCGCACGGTCAGTGGTGAACTCGCCGGCGAGGGCGGTGCACACGCCGAAGACAACATGCGGGTGCTCGCCGAGTTGGGCGTGCGCGCCGGGCTTTACGACTTCGGGGGTGGCATCGGCGGTCTACGCTGTCTGGCCGACCTCTCGGTGTGCGCGGTGCGGATCGCCCAGCCGGTGTCCCAGCAGGTAGCCAACGATCCGTCCCGGATCCTCTCCCAGGCGGCGCAGGCGTTGGTGCACATCGTGCGCGCCGCCGGGATCGACGTGGTCGCGTTCCCGGTGGATAGCAAGGAGCAGGCCGCGTGCTGGCCGTGGATAGGCGCCAACTGGGCAGTCGGCGCTCTGTACGGCGGCGTCGAGCAGTGGCTCGACGCCGACTCGTGAGTCAGAACAGCACGCGGGCCAGTGCGCGGCGCGCCGAGGTGACCCGGGGGTCGTCGGGGCCGAAGAGCTCGAACAGCTCGACCAGGTGCGCCCTGACCCGGTCGCGGTCGTCACCGGTCAGCCGGCGCACCGCGCCGACCAGCCGCTCAAAGGCCCGCTCCGGCTGTTGCTCGGCCACCTCGACGTCGGCTGCGGCGAGTTGCGCATCGACGTCGTCGGGTGCGGCATTGGCCCTGGTCACCACGGAGGGGTCGGCTGAATCGGCACGGGCCAGGAAGCGCACCTGGGTCAGCGCGGCCTTGGCCTCCTCGTTGGCCGGCTCGACATCCAGGATCTGCTGGTAGGCCGCTTCGGCAGTGGCGTAGTCGCCGGCCGCCAGGGCGGCTTCGGCGGCGGTGAACCGGGGGTCATCGAACTCGTCGGGCGCTGGGGTCGCCTTGCCGGGCGCGGCCTGCTCGGCCGCCCGGATGCCAGGCAGCCGGTCACGCAGCGCATCGAGGATCGCGGTGATCCACTGCCGCACCTGCGGCTCAGGCAGGGACCCGGAGAAAGCGTCGACCGGCTGGCCACCGGCGATGGCGACGACGGTAGGGATCGACTGGACGCCGAAGAGCTGGGAAATTCGGGGATTGGCGTCGACGTCGACCTTGGCCAGCACCCACGCGCCACCCGCCGCCGCAGCGAGCCGTTCAAGCATCGGGGACAGCTGCTTGCACGGACCACACCAGGTCGCCCACAGGTCGACCAGCACAGGTACCTGCATGGACCGGTCGACGACATCGGTCTGGAAGCTCTGCTCGGTGACATCCAGGACCCACTGGCTACCCTCGGGGCCTTGGGCGGCAGCCGAGGCCGGGCCCCGGCCCGCCGAATCGGCCCGCGACTTGAGTGCGGATAGGTCAACGGCACCGGAGATGGTGCCGGACATGGCTGCGGTCGACTGCGGGTTGGGCCTGCTCACGCTGCCTATCCTGGCATGGATCCAGGGCGGGCCTCAGCTGGAGGTCACATCAGCGGGTCAGAATCGAGCCGGTTCACGGTACTCGCCCCACTGCGCCTTGAGCGCCCCGCAGATCTCGCCGAGGGTGGCCTCGGCCCGCGCCGCGGCAAGCATCGGCTCGATGAGGTTGCCGTCGCCGCGGGCCACCTCGACCATCGCTGCCAGGGCATGGTCGACGGCGGTCTGGTTGCGCTGCGCGCGGCGCTGTTGCAGTACCCGGTTCTGCTCGCGTTCCACCTCGTGGCTGACCCGGAGGATCTCCAGCTCGCCGGTGACCGAGTCGGTGAGAGTGTTCACCCCGACGATCTTCTTGTCGCCCTTCTCCAGCGCCTGCTGATAAGCGAATGCCGCGTCGGCGATCTCTCCGGTGAACCAACCGTCCTCGATGCCGCGCAGGATGCCCGACGTCATCTCGCCGATCGGGTAGCGACCCGACGGCGCCGCAGCAGCCGCCATGTCCTTGATCCGGGTGAAGATCCGCTCGGCGTCGGCTTCGACCCGGTCGGTCAGCGCCTCGACGTACCAGGAGCCACCCAGCGGGTCGGCCACGTTGGCCACCCCGGACTCCTCCATGATCACCTGCTGGGTGCGCAATGCGATCTCAGCGGCCCGCTCGCTGGGCAGCGCCAGCGTCTCGTCCAGGGCGTTGGTATGCATCGAGTTGGTGCCGCCCAGCACGCCCGCGAGCGCCTCGATCGCGGTGCGCACGACGTTGTTGTAGGGCTGCTGTGCGGTGAGCGAGACCCCGGCAGTCTGGGTGTGAAAGCGCATCCACAGCGCCTTGTCGCTGGTCGCGCCGTAGACATCGCGCATCCAGCGGGCCCAGATCCGCCGGGCGGCGCGGAACTTCGCGATCTCTTCGAAGAAGTCGACATGCGCGTCGAAGAAGAAGGTCAGACCGCTAGCGAAACGATTGACGTCAAGCCCCCGGGAGCGGCCCAGCTCCACGTACCCGAAGCCGTCGGCCAGGGTGAACGCCAACTCCTGCACGGCCGTCGCCCCGGCTTCGCGGATGTGGTAGCCGGAGATCGACAGCGGCTTGTAGGCCGGAATCTTGTCCGTGCAGTACTCCATCAGGTCCCCGATCAGCCGCAGGTGCGGTTCCGGGGGGAACAGCCACTCCTTCTGGGCGATGTACTCCTTGAAGATGTCGGTCTGCAGGGTGCCATTGAGTTTGCTGATATCCGCACCCTGCCGTTGCGCGGCAACCAGGTACATGCAGAACATCGGCACCGCCGGGCCGGAGATCGTCATCGACGCGGTGACCTGCTCCAGCGGGATGTCACTGAACAGAACGTCCAGATCGGCGGCGCTGTCGATCGCCACGCCGCAGTGTCCGACCTCGCCCAGGCTGCGCGGATCGTCGGAGTCGCGGCCCATCAGGGTGGGCATGTCGAAGGCCACCGACAGCCCGCCCCCGCCGTTTCGCAGGATCTGCCGGTAGCGCTCGTTGGTCTGGGCCGCGTTGCCGAATCCGGCGAACTGGCGGATCGTCCAGGTCCGCCCCCGGTAGCCGGTGGTGTGGATGCCCCGGGTGAACGGGTACTCACCCGGCCAGCCGATCCGCTCGAAGTCCTCGACGGTCTCGCCACTGCGCGGCCCGTATACCGGGTCGACCTCGGCGCCGGACAGCGTGCTGAAGTCCGCGTCCCGGACCCGTCCCGCCGCCTTGGCCGCGTCGTACCGGCGCCGCCACCGCTCCCGCCCAGCCTGCGGGTCGACCTGCCGGCCGTCATAGGGCGCCATCGAACCTCCCAATGGTTGCCCCCCCAATAGTAGGACGCCCAACTAAATCGCGCTACGGTGGCACCACAGACTGGGCTCTGGGCCGGGATCAGTCGGACAGGTGCTGCTTGACGCGGGCGACTTTGGCTTGGAGCCCCCCAGCCTGCCCCATCCGGCTACGGTGCACCCATGCCGTCGCATCACCCGCTGCCGTTCGACCCGATCGATCGAGCCGCGCAGCTGTGGCAAGCCCGCATCGGGCCGGCCGAGACGATGGCCGCGGTCACCAACATCATGCGCGTACAGCAGATCCTGCAGTCCGCGGTGGATGCGGCGCTGCGTCCGCACGGTCTGACCTTCGCCCGCTACGAGGCGCTGGTGCTGCTGCTGTTCTCCCGCCAGGGCAGCCTGCCGATGAAGGTGATGGGCCAGCGGCTGCAGCTGCACCCGACCAGCGTGACCAACATCGTGGACCGGCTGCAGGCCGACCGGCTGGTCGAGCGCAGCGGCCACCCCACCGATCGGCGTACCACCCTGGTCACGATCACCGAAGCGGGCCGGCAGCGCCAAAAATCGGCCACCGTGGCACTCACCGACATCGACTTCGGCCTCGTCGGCCTGAACGCCGAGCACACCATGGAACTCACCGCACTGCTGACCCGGGTGCGCCGCGCCGCGGGCGACTTCACCGACCCCGATGAGCGGGGGCATTGACAGCCCGTCGGTCGGCCTTCGATGCTTGACCGTGGCCCCGGACAGTGACGCTGACACCGAGGCTGCGACCGTGGACCCGATCGAGGCCGGTGGAGTGCGCGGGCAGTCTCGCCGCAATCAGGCCGCCGATGGCAACCGATGCGACGGTACGTCTGGGCGAACTGCGTCGCCGGCAGGGACGCCTGGACGAGGCCGCGGAAATCTTCGAGCAGCTCGCAGAGCACCCGCTGGCGCTACTCGGCATCGGTGAGATCTGCCTCGACCGGGGTGATCCCACCGGCGCCCACGACCGGGCCGAGCAGTACCTTCGCGAGACGCCGCCACAGACCACTACACGTCGCTGCGCCGGGCTCGAGTTGCTGATCCGGGCGCAGGTCGGGCTCGGGGAGAACAAACTGGCGACGGCAGCCCTGCAGGAGCTCGAGGCCGTCGCGGGTCTGGTCGCGACGGCACCGCTGCGGGCGTCTGCGTGCTTCGCTGCCAGCGTTCTGGCATCGGCCGCCGGCGACTTCGAGCGGGCCCGGACCGCCGCCGAGGACGCCACGCGGCTGTTTCACCGCAGCGGAGCACCGTTCGAGGCGGCCCGGGCTCGCATCGAACTCGCCCGGGCGCACACCGTGCACCGGCACGTGGCCAACATCCTCACCAAGCTCGATCGGGCTTCCCGCTCGGCCGCCGTCGCCGAGGCCCTGCGCAGGGGCCTGATCTAGCAGCTGGCATGGCCGTTTCCGGCCATGCGGAGGTCGGCCAGAGATGGCGAAGATGCTCGAAGACGCCAGCGGTGCCGGTCGGCCAGCCTTGGAGCATCAACCCGAGGAGGTCGACATGGCACAGGCCATCGAGGCGACGCTGGACCAGGCGTGCAGCGGCATGGAACGTTCGTTGACCGGCCGGATACTGCGGCCCGGCGGTGCGGCGTATGACGAGGCCTGCACACTGTTCAACTCGATGATCGACAAACGGCCGGCGGTGATCGCCCAGTGCGCCACCCCTGAGGACGTCGCCGCGGCGCTGCATTTCGGGCGCGAGCACGGTCTGGAGATCGCGGTGCGGTCCGGTGGCCACTCGGTCGCCGGCATGTCACTGTGCGACGGCGGGCTCGTCATCGACGTCCGGCCGATGAACCAGGTCGAGGTCGACCCGCAGCGCCGCATCGCCCGGGTCGGGGGCGGCTGCACCTGGTCACAGTTCGACCGTGCCACCCAGGCGCACGGTCTGGCCACCACCGGCGGGCGCGTCTCGTCGACCGGCGTCGCCGGCCTCACCCTCGGCGGCGGTTCGGGGTGGCTCGAACGGAAGCACGGCCTCGCCTGCGACAACCTGATCTCAGTCGAACTGGTCACAGCGGACGGGAACCTGATCACGGCCAGCGAGGACGAGCACCCGGAGCTGTTCTGGGCGCTGCACGGCGGTGGCGGCAACTTCGGGGTGGCGACCGCGTTCACCTTCCGGCTGCACCCGGTCGGGCCGGAAGTGCTGGCGGGGCTGCTGCTCTACCCAGCCGAGCGGGGTCACGATCTGCTGCGCCTGACCCGGGACTTCATGCCGGACGCCCCCGACGAGTTCGGGCCGGCGATCGGATACCTGACGGTTCCAGCCGACGAGGAGTTGCCCGCCCACCTGCACGGCCGGCTGGTGTCGGCGCTCGTGCTCTGCTACACGGGCTCGATCGCCGACGGCGAGCAGCTCATCAAGCCCTTCCGCGATCTCGGCCCGGAGGCGGACCTGGTGGGCACAGTGCCCTACGCCGACCTCCAGTGCTCGATCGACGACCCGCCCGGCTACCGCAACTGGTGGACCGCGGAGTACCTGCACGTGGTGCCCGACGAGGCGATCGACGTCATCCACGCGCAAGCGATGCGGACGCCGAGCCCGGGGCCGGCGCAGTCGTTCATCGTGCCGTGGGGCGGGGCCGTGGGGCGCGCCGGCGAGGACGCGACGCCCCTCACACAACGCGACGCGACCTGGGTCGTGCATCCCTTCGCCCTGTGGGAGAACCCCGCTGACGACAACGCGGTGATCGGCTGGGCGCGGGACTTCCGCGATGACCTCCAGCGCTTCTCCTCCGGCGGGGTGTACCTGAACTTCATCGGCGACGAAGGATCCAACCGGGTTCGGGCCGCCTTCGGCGAGCAGAAGTACGCCAGGCTCGCCGCGGTCAAGGGGCAGTACGACCCGACCAACGTCTTCCGCGGGAATCACAACATCAAGCCGGCGACCGGTTGAGGTTTAATGGGGCACCGTGGACGTCGAGCAGATTCCGCTGCGCTTTGCCGAACACGCCGTCGACGCGCAGACCCACGTCAACCTCTCCGCCATCCGACCCGACGGGACCTGCCTGTGGATCGCCGGAGATGAGACCGCCACCGTCGAGCGGCTCACCGCCGACGGCACGGGTTACGGCAAGCACACCACCTTCCGCCTCGCCGATGTCCTCACCTTGCCTGGCGGCCCGGAAGACGAGGTGGACGTTGAGGGGCTGGGCCGTTACGGCCCATACCTGTGGGCGGTCGGTTCACACAGCAGCCGGCGCAAGCGGATCAAGGCCAAGCACGAGGGGGAGAAGGCGGTGCGGCGCCTGGCCCAGGTGAGCGATGAGCCCAGCCGCCGGGTGGTGGCGCGGCTGGCTGTCGCGGACGGCCCGGACGGCCTACCGGCGATCGTCCGCGAGGCGCCCAGCGGGCACACGAGTGCGCTGCTGCCCGGTGGGATCACCGGCATCCTCGCCGACGACCCGCACCTCGCCCCCTTCCTGGCGATCCCCGGCAAGGACAACGGGTTCGACGTCGAGGGGGTCGCAGTCCTCGGCGAGTCGCTGTACCTGGGGCTACGCGGACCAGTGCTGCGCGGCTGGGCTGTGTTGATAGAACTGCTACCACGCAATGGCATGGCGCTGGATGTGCTCGAGCTGGCCCCGCTGGACGACGACGGCACGGTCTACCGAACCCACTTCCTCGACCTTGACGGGCTCGGCGTGCGCGATCTGTGCCCGGACGGCGCCGACCTGCTGGTGCTGGCCGGCCCGTCGATGGATCTCGATGGACCAGTGCGGGTGTACCGCTGGCACGAGGCGCTCGACAGCGACGCGCCGCGGGTAGTGCGGGCGCCGGCGCTGAGCCGGGAGCTGGATCTCCCCTACGGCGACGGTGACGACCACGCCGAGGGGATCGGACTGCTCGACGGGCGGCGGCTGCTGGTGGTGTACGACAGCCCGGCGCCGGCCCGGCTTATCCAGCCCGGCACCGTACTCGCCGACATCGTGCCCCTGTGACGTTGTGAGGTGTCAGGCGCCCAGCTCGGCGATCAGTTCGTCGGCTGCCCGGTAGGGGTCCAGCTCGCCTACGACGACCCGCTTGGCCAGCCCGGGTAACAAGAGGCTGCCGCGCCGGACGTCGCCGAGCTTCGTACGCAGCTGCGCCAGCGCGATGGCCTCGATCTCGGCCTCCGCCCGGCGTTGCCGGCGGGCGTCCAGCTCCCCGTGCCCGAGCATCCAGTCGCGGTGCTCCTCAATCGCCCCGACGAGGTCGTCGATGCCCTCGGCCTTGGTGGCCACCGTGCGGACGATGGGCGGTCGCCAGCTCGGGCCCGCCTTGCCCCGGCGGCCCAGCGACATCATGTACTTGAGGTCCCGGATGGTCTGGTCGGCACCGTCCCGGTCGGCCTTGTTCACCACGAAGACGTCGGCAACCTCGAGGATTCCCGCCTTGGCCGCCTGAATCCCGTCACCCATCCCCGGCGCCAGCAGCACCACGGTGGTGTCGGCCAGCGACACGACCTCCACCTCGGACTGGCCGACGCCGACAGTCTCCACCAGCACCACGTCGCAGCCCGCGGCGTCGAGCACCCGCAGCGCCTGCGGGGTGGCCCAGGCGATGCCCCCCAGGTGTCCACGAGTGGCCATCGAGCGGATGAAGACACCGTCGTCGGTTGCGTGGTCCTGCATCCGCACCCGGTCGCCCAGCAGGGCGCCCCCGGAGAACGGTGAGGACGGGTCCACAGCGAGCACGCCGACCTTCTTGCCGGCCACCCGCAGCGCCGTGACCAGCACGTTGATGGACGTCGACTTGCCCACCCCGGGCGAGCCGGTGACGCCCACGACCTGGGCCCGCCCGGTGTGGGGGGCCAGCGCGGCGGCGACGTCACGCAGTTCCGGGGCGCCGTCCTCGACCAGCGAGATCAGCCGGGCGACCGCCCGGGGCTGACCTTGCTGGGCGCCGCCGACCAGCTTGCCGATATCGAATGGGCGTCGACTCACGCTGCGTTGTCGCTGGGAACCCGCAGGATCAGCGCGTCGCCCTGGCCACCGCCGCCACACAGCGAGGCTGCGCCGACGCCACCACCGCGCCGCTTCAGCTCCATCGCCAAGTGCAGCGCCAGCCGGGCGCCGGACGCGCCGATCGGGTGCCCCAGCGCGATCGCCCCACCGTTGGGGTTGACCCGCGCCGGATCGATGCCGAGCTTGCGGGTGGACACCACGCCCACCGCAGCGAACGCCTCGTTGATCTCGACGATGTCGAGATCGGCCACCTCGATGCCCTCCTTGCGGCACGCCGCCTGCACCGCGTTGGCGGGCTGCTCGTGCAGGCTGGAGTCGTCAGGGCCGGCCACCATGCCGTGCGCCCCGATCTCGGCCAGCCAGCTCAGGCCGAGCTCGGCCGCCTTGGCCTTGCTCATCACCACGACCGCGGCAGCCCCGTCGCTGATCGGCGACGACGATCCGGCGGTGATGGTGCCATCGGCGGAGAACGCGGGGCGCAGCTTGCCCAACCCCTCGGGGGTGGTGTCCGGGCGGATGCCCTCGTCGGTCGACACCACGACCGGGTCACCCTTGCGCTGCGGAACGGTCACCGCGGTGATCTCCGCGGCGAACAGTCCGCTATCCACCGCACGCCCGGCCCGCTGATGCGACTGCGCGGCGAACTCGTCCTGCTCGGCCCGGGTCAGCTGGTGGCCCGCGCTGTGCTTCTCAGTGGAGGCACCCATCGAGACCTGGTCGAACGAGTCGTACAGGCCGTCGTAGGCCATGTGGTCGATGATCGTGACGTCGCCGTACTTGAACCCGGCGCGGGACTTGGGCAGCAGGTGCGGCGCCTGGGTCATCGACTCCTGCCCGCCGGCCACGATGATGTCGAACTCGCCGGCCCGGATCAGCTGATCGGCCATCGCGATTGCGTTCAGCCCGGACAGGCACACCTTGTTGATGGTCAGCGCCGGCACGTCCATCCCGATGCCGGCGTTGACCGCCGCCTGACGCGCCGGGATCTGTCCCGCGCCCGCCGTCAGCACCTGCCCCATGATCACGTACTGCACCTGCTCAGGCGCCACACCGGCGCGTTCGAGTGCGCTCTTGATGGCGAAACCACCGAGCTGGGCGGCCGAGAAGTCCTTGAGCTGACCGAGCAGCCGACCCATCGGGGTGCGGGCTCCGGCCACGATGACGGAAACGGTCATGGTGTTACCTCCGGCGTGACGGCGCGGGTGACCAGGGCGATGCGGGGGGCTGTCTTCGGACCTTACCGCGCATGGTGGCCATCGCATGCCGGTGACGATGAGCACACCCCAACGGGCCCTACGCTGCGAACCATGCAGCAACTCCAGCCCTTCATCACGGCGATCGACCACGTGGGCATCGCGGTGCCCGATTTCGCTGCGGCCGTCGAGTTCCACCGGGTCACGTTCGGATTGGAGCTGGTCCACGAGGAGGTCAACGAGGAGCAGGGCGTGCACGAAGGCATGTTGCGCGCTCCCGGGGACCCGGGCACCGGCGCCGCGGTGCAGCTGCTCGCCCCGCTGGGCCCGACGTCGGTCATCGCCAAGTTCCTGGACCGCAACGGTCCCGGGCTGCAGCAGCTGGCCTACCGGGTCACCGACATCGAGTCGGCCATGGCGGCGCTGCGCGCGGCCGGCGTGCGACTGCTCTACGACACCCCACGTCGCGGCACCGCGGGTTCCCGGATCAACTTCGTGCACCCCAAGGATGCCGGTGGCGTACTGGTCGAGCTGGTGGAGCCGGCGCCGGAGCACTAGCTGAGCTGCAAGGATCCATCACATGAGCACCTCCGCGACGCCAATGTGGACCGTCGCCCGCACGTCGATCAACGACTGCGATGCGCGGTACCTGCTACGGCTGTACTTCGCTGAGATGGCCAGCCGCTATTTCGGCCGTGCGGCCACCGAGGAGGAGATCGACGCCGCGATGATCGAAGATCCCAGTGCTGACCTTGTACCACCCGACGGCCTGTTCCTGCTCGCCCGCCGCGCAGGTGATCCCGCAGGTTGCGTCGGCCTGCGACGGCTCAGCACCGAGATCGCCGAGATCACCCGCATGTTCATCCGCGCCGACGCCCGCAGGCACGGCGGCGGCTCCGCGCTACTCACCGCCGTTGAACACAGCGCCCGACAGCTGAGCGCCACCATAGTCCGCCTCGACACCCGTCACGACCTGGTCGAAGCCCGCAGCCTCTACGCCAAGTACGGGTACGTGGAGATCCCCGCCTACTCCGATGGCCCCTACGCCGATCACTGGTTCGAAAAGCGACTCACCTAGTTCCAGTCATCCTTCCGAGCTGCCTGATAGCGAGTTACTCGTAGCGGCGGGTGCGCCGAACCAGCTGGGGCGGCTGGTCAACGAGGTCCTGATCTTTGATGGCTCACTGGTGACGCAAGGGCACGGGACCTACCTTGGCAGTGGCGCCAACCCTGCAGGGGTGACGTCCCGCTAACCGATCGGTCAGCCTGGTACGCGCAGCCCGGCGTAGTTGGCTCATGGATGACATCTACATGGACAGGGTTGACACCCTGGAGCGAATCTGGCAGATCTGGGCTCAGTTCGGCGACAGCCTGACCGAGGAGCAGTGGTCAACAGGGACCCGTTGCCCCGGCTGGGACGTGGCTGCCGTGTATGCGCATTACTCTGTATTCCCGCTTATGATGAACGCTGCGCTGCCGGACGGTCCAGTCGGGGAGCCCGTGACGGCCGTCGAGATCCTCAGGCGGTTCAACGCCCCGGATGGGGCGGCGCACACCATGGCCGAGACGGTGGCTGACGGGGCGGTCTCGGAGGCCGCTGGGCACACCAGAAAGGAACTGGTCGACCGGTTCAGCGTGCACGGCCCACGCGCGCTGCAAAGACTGCGCCAAGCCGAGGCGACCGCGGTCGTGCCTTGGCCCGTCTCCGGTGCCGTCGTCACGCTCGTGGAAGCGCTACGGATCGTGTTGATGGAGGCGACCGTCCACCTCCTCGACGTGCAGCGCGCTCTCGGCCACCCACCGATCGTGCCGGAGCCCGCGCTGCAGGACACCGTGCAGCTACTGGCAGAACTCGCCCCGGCCGTCGAGCTGATCGAGGCCGCGACCGGCCGCTCGACGCATTTCCCACTGCCTGTGCTGCGCTAGCCAGTTCCGAGTTCCGCGAAGCGGTCGGTGGCCGCGATGAGGTGCGCGAGCATGTCCGGCCCGCCGGTATGGCCGGTGTTGACGAGGTGCAGCTCAGCGTCCGGCCAGGCCTGGGCGAGTTCCCATGCCGTCATGGGTGGTCCGCCGAGGTCAAGGCGGCCGTGCACCAGGACGCCGGGGATGCCGGCGAGCCGACCGGCCTCGCGCAACAGGATGCCGTCCGCTAGCCATGCGTGGTGGTGGAAGTAATGGGTCACAAGCCGGGCGAAGGCCATCCGGAAGCGGGCGTCGGCGTAGCGAGGATTGGGCTGGTGGTCCTCTTCCAGCGACACGACGACGTCCTCCCAGGCACACCAGTCGCGGGCGGCCTGGTCACGGACCCCGGGATCGGGGTCGTTGAGCAGGTGGCAATAGGCGGCGACCAGGTCGCCGTCCCGGTCGGATTCGGGCACGCCGCCACGGAACCGCGCCCATTCCCCGGGGAAGAACCGGCCGACGCCGTGGTAGAGCCAATGGACCTCCGCCGGGCGCGTCATGGTGACGGAGGCGAGCACGATCTCGCTGACCCGCTGCGGGTGCCGCTGCGCGTAGGCGAGCGCGAGGGTGGCTCCCCACGACGCTCCCCACACCAGCCACCGCTGGATGCCGAGGTGTTCACGCAGCAGCTCGATGTCGGAGATCAGGTGGTGAGTCGTGTTGGCGGCCAGGTCAGTGGCGGGATCACTGGCGTGCGGCGTGCTGCGACCCGCGCCGCGCTGGTCCAACAGCACGATCCGGTAGGCGTCGGGGTCGAAGTTCCGCCGGTAGCCGGGAGTGCAGCCGGAACCGGGACCGCCGTGCAGCATGACCGCGGGCTTGCCGTCCGGGTTACCGCAGACCTCCCAGTACACCCGCTGACCATCGCCAACGTCGAGCATCCCATGCTCGTACGGTTCGATCTCGGGGTAGCGATCCGCCATAACTGTTCCCTTCCGATCGTCGCTCAGGAGATCGACGTGCACGAGGGCACCCTGAACGGGCAGATCAGGGCGTTGCTGCGGCTGGCGCCATGGCCCTGAGATGCGCATTCTTCGAACATATGCGAAAGGCTATACCAGTCTCAGAGGCTCAGCCTTCAAGGCTCCCATCTCAACTGTCCGACTGATCACAGCACCCAATTTCAACCTTTCACGGCTCGGCATGCCCGCTGACTGGAGCTAGTTCCCATGTGCGTCGATATGGTGCCCGCAGGACATGTTAGAGCAAAAGCTACTAACACCCATGAAATACGAACAACGACACCTCGCGCAGGACCCATAGCCCATATAAGTTGCACCGTTGGAATCCTGTGCGGCCAGCGGCAACCCATCAACTGGATTTCCAGGACCGACCGGCGCCATGTCAATTGGCGCAAGTATTGAAGTTTCACCGGTTAGTAACATGCCAATACGCCTTCCTCTCGGCCGGAACATTGGAGGATCTTCGACGACTTGTCGATCTGGGCTGTAAGTTTCGATCGGGCGAGACGCGGTTCGGAGTGACCCCAAAATAACAAGCTCTTGCATGATGATACCAAGCCGCCCACGGTGATCATTCAGGAGGTCCGTCGGGCGCGGACGGTCTCCCACGCGTAGTCCTTGTCGGGCCCCTCATCTCCGTCGCCATGGCTGACCGTCGTCCAGTCCAGCTTGTCCACGATGCCGGGTAGCTCTCGGCCATCGTCTCCGATAGTCAGCTGCCGTTCGTGACAATACCGATACGACGGTAGCCTTGGGGGAACCCATCACCCGAAGAATCCGCAAACCAAACGGACGGATGTCCGGCACGGACGGTTCCCCGCCCTCGCGCTGCTCAGCAGTTCCCGGCCAAGCAAGCGGAAACCACTCACTAGCACTGGCCAGGGAATCGCTGACAAAGCGCGTCCAGAGATCGTTTGCCCGCACGGCCACAGTGTGCAGAATGCCGTCCTGCACCGGAAACCCGCTCATGTATTGGGTGACGGCGTCGCGCCTGGCCGGATCAGGATGGAACCCTGTCGCTGTCAGCTTCACGGTGAGATGGCAGCGAGGGTGACCTGTCGTTAGTGGGGCGCTGGAGGGTCGTTCAGCGCGGTACGCAACGCCGCGAGAACATCGATCTCGCGGCAGAGCGGTAATGCGTCCGGTTCAGGTTGCTGTATCCAGGTGATCGGGCCGCGGGGGGTGACGGTGGGTGGGAGCAGCAGGGTTCCGGTGACCTGCTGCACGCCGGGTGGCCAGGGCAGCGTCACCCCGAAGCGTTCCACCACCAGCAGGATCCGGTGCTCGGGCGCATAGGGGTGGGCCAGCACGGGTACCGGGCACCGCCGCGTGGCCAGGATCGCGGTCACCTCGGTGGCCAGCAGGACGGGGATGATCAGCGCCCCGGTGTCGCCGCCCAGGTTCAGCCGGATCTGGTCGCGACGCAGGATGACCGGCCAGCCCCACGCCCGGTAGCCGGCCGTCGCCGCGAGCGGATCCGTGTCGACACGGGCGTCGCCGGTGGTGACCGGTGGCGGCGGAAGGCCACCGGCCACGTGGCTGAGGACGCACACCGTGCAGGGCATTCCCTGCCCGGGAGTCACGGGTTCGACGTCCTCACGGCGCAACAGCGTCCCGCACAACGCAGTCACCGCCCCCGCCGGGCTCCCGACGGGCAGCGGAACCAGATGCACCGTCCGCGCCGTCTCCCCCACCACGCCAGGCCGGTAGCGGACGAGTGTCATCGGCCGGGCATCGGGCACCGCCGCGTGGCTGCCGGTGCCGTTGCTGGTGCTCAGTGCACCACGCTGCGGTGTCATGCCTCGCTCCCCTCCCGTCCTCCAGGGTGGCGGCGCCGCCCAGCGTGGTGTCCTCAGCGGACCAGCCACGAGTGGTCTGCTGTGGCGTGATCACCTTCGCGGCGGTCCGCCGACGTGGGCAGGCCAGACCGGCTGTCGGCCGTTGCCGTCTGTTGCCGTCTGTTCTCCAGACGTCACCGTTTCGGTTCAGATGGATCTACGGTGGGCCGACCAACCAGAGAGGAATGCACGCGATGATCGAGCAGGAGCCGCCCCGGACGCGGCTGGAGCAGCTGCTGCGGCAGCAACACGTCACGCTGGAGGAGTTCCGGAAGAACTACCAGCGGGCCGCCAAGGGGGCCGTGCTCAGCGAACGGCAGGCATACCGTTGGGTCGCAGGAGAGCTGCGCGGGCTGCCCTACCCGCAGGCGCAGGCCACGCTGGAGGAGATGTTCGGCGAGCCGGTGGCCCGGCTACTCGGCCCGCCATACGGCACCGGTGCGCTTGCGCCGACCCGACGCCACAACGGGGCGGCGCCGCACCGGGGTACCGCACGGACGGACTGGGTAGGGCAGGTGATCGCGGTGAGCGCCGACCGGGCTCGCGATTTCCTCACCCGCATCGAGGCATCCAACGTCGGGACCGAGACTCTCGCCCAACTCATCGACGACCTGCGCCGCCTGGTCATCGCCTACGAGCACCAGCCACTGCCCACCCTGCTCGGTGATCTGGTGGACACTCAGGACCGCGCGTTCGTGCTGCTGGAGGGGCGCCAGCGCCCGGAGCAGACCCGGGATCTCTACCTGATTGCGGGGATCGCCTGCGGGTTGATGGCCAAGGCAGCGCACGATCTCGGTGCCGCCCATGACGCGCTGACACAGGCCCGCACCGGCTACGCGTGCGCGGACAATGCCGGTCACGACGGGCTGCGCGCCTGGACTCGTGGGCTGCAGGCACTGATCACCTACTGGTCCGGGCGGCTGGAGGAGTCCGTGCGCTACGCCCAGTCCGGCGCCGAAGCGGCGGCGCGAAGCCACGGCACCGCCGGGGTCTGGCTGGCCAGTAACGAGGCACGGGCGCTGGCCGCGCTCCATCGGCTCGACGACGCGCACGTAGCCTTGGCGCGAGCCGCCGATGCCCGGGACCGGGTGCAGCCCGACGAACTGGACAGCCTCGGCGGGCTGTGCACCTTCAGCCAGCCGCGCCAGCTCTACTACGCCGCCGACGCGCTGTCCTGGGGCGGCCAGGCCGAGGCGACCCGCACCGAGCAGCTCGCTTCAGACGCGTTGGACGCCTACGCCCGGGCACCGGCCCAGGACCGGGCATTCGGCGGAGTGGCCGGCACCCGCAGCGCGCTGGCCGTCGCTCGGGTGTTCCGAGGCGAGATCGACGGCGCCGCAGAAGCGCTCGCCCCGGTGCTCGAGCTCCCTGTCGCCCAGCGCATTCACGGGATCGTGACCTCGGTGGAACACGTCCGCACTGCGTTGCGTTCCGTCGAGAACCCCGGCCGGGAGGTCACCGAGCTGGCCGGCGCCATCGAGGGCTGGACAGCCGAGCGTCTGACGCTCCCGAAATGACCGAGACCGGCATGTAGGCGCTTACCTGTGGATAACCCGTGAGCGGCAATACGAGTCATAGCCCCGAATGCCACTCACGGATCTCGCGCCGCCAGCCGATTACCGCTACGGCGACTGCGATCGATAGCTGAAGCCGCGCGCTGTGCATGAGTGGCACGACTTCTACGCCTTTCCCCGGCCCAGCCCTGACGGCCGCCAGCTGGCCTAGGCCAGCTGAGACCACCCGAACCAGCCCTGGTGCGGCACCGACTTATGGGTGGCCAACCTGCTGGGCGTCGGCGTGGACGTCAAATTAGGCGCAGCTCGGCACCATCGCTGGTGGTCACGACGAGTCCGTCACCCAGCCCAAATGGGGGCCAGACGGCAGGTCGCACTTCGTCTCCGACCGCTGCAGTTGGCGGAACCTGTATCGCGAGCGGGACGGGCGGGTGGAGCCGTTGCTGCGCTGGAGGCCGAGTTCGCCGACACCCCTGGGAACTCGACCACTCAAGCTACGCCTTTTCCAGCGACATCACGCCGATCATCTCGTCGGCCCGTGGCCGGAGGCAGCCCACCTATACCGGCAGCGCTCCCCCGTCCACAATGCCGACCAGATCACCCAACCCGTCCTCGTCATCCACGGACTTAACGACTATGTGGTCCCCGCCGAGCAGGCTGAGGCGACCGTCGCAGCACTCCGACAGCGCGCCGTCCCCGTCACTGAACTCGCTTTTCTCCGGCGAGGGCCACGGTCTACGCCGCACCGTCAGCATCCAGCGCGCACTCGAAGCTGAACTCACCTTCCACCGCACCGCGCTGAATCGCAGGAGCTGACCCCCGCCTGAACAGCCGGAGGGCTCGTCCCGATAGTTTTTCGACCAGGAGTCGTGAGCGAACTGGCCAGTCCGCGACGATGATCGTGGTCATCAGGCTACGCCCGCCACGGACAGGATCAACACCAGTACGATCAATGCTACGACGGCGAGGAGAACCCACACCCACGCCTGTACGTTTACCTTCTCCTCCATCTTCTCGGTGATTTCATTAAACCGCTTCTTGAGATCCTGCAAGGCCTCGTCGGCCTTGTCGACAGCCCGCTGGCCAGCATTTCTCGCTTCCTGGGAGATGTCTTGCGCAGAATCCAAGACGCGTTGGGTCCATGACACCCTGAGATTCTCGCCGCCGAGTCGGCTCCCGAGCCACAGAGCAGCACCCTCACTGACGACGAACTGTGGATCCCCGATAAGTTTGACTGTGCAACCCAGTTGATGGTGTACGAGACGGGACAGGGCCGCGATCCGAC
>JBOHFU010000007.1:0-21816 GCA_050699675.1 Pseudonocardiaceae bacterium | reverse complement strand
ATGGCCTTCCAGGGTGCGCAGGGCGGCCCCGGTACCCGGATCCCACAACCGCACCGTGCCGTCATTGTCGCCGGTGGCGAGAATGTCGCCGCCGTGGATCGCGGCAACGGCGCCGCTGGGTGCGGTGGACTCAATCTGTACCTGCGTCGACGAGCCGGGGGAGGCGGTGCCGAACGTGCTGGCCGTCCCCGTCAAGCCCCAAGGATCAAGGTCGGCGCCGACCAGAACCGCACGGTCCAGCCGGGCGCCGGCCAGGCGGGCCGCCCGGAGATCCGCGCCGATCAGCCGTGCCCGGCTCAGGTCCGCCTCGCGCAGGTCGGCGCCGGTGAGGTCGGCACCGTCCAGCCGGGCTGCGACCAGCTGTGCCCGGTGCAGGATGGCGCCCCGCAGCGCGCGGGGCAGCACCGCGCCGGACAGGTCGGCCGCGGTCAGGTCCGCCCCCGTGAAGTCGTGGGTGGACAGATCCTTGCCGCGCAGGTCCGCGCCTGCGTAGTTCGCAGCCTGCACGGTGATGCCACGCCGCTGCAGGATCAGCGCCGCGTTCGCCTTGGCGGTCGACGCCGCGCCGGTGGCACTGCGGGCGACCTGGCTCGCCCAGCTCACCACCGTGTCGTCGCCCGCGAGGTCGCACAGGAAGTCGACCATGAGTGGACTCAGCGGCCCGCTCGCCAGCCGCTCGTGGGTACCGGGCTCGTCGAAGGCCTGCGCGGCCCAGCGGGCGATCAGCCACTCCAGCACGGACTGGTGGATGAAGCCGAAGGCGTCCTCGCCGACGCGCACCAGCACCGTGCTGGAACCCACCGCCTGCGCCGCTTCGGCCGGCCTCATCTGCAAGCGGGCCAGGTCGGCGACCTTCGCTGCCGCGCTGCCCAATTCCGCCGCCTGGACGGCAGCCTCCCCGCTGCGCCACAGGCGCAGTGCGATCTCGCCGAGCGCGTCGAGCCGCTCGGCCACCGACAGCGCGCCGGGGCCACCTGCCTCGTCCTGTCGCTGATACTCGTGCTCCAGCCAGGTGTTCAGCAGCCGCTCGTAGAGCCGCCCAGCGGTGATCGGCTCGTCACCGGCGGCCAGGTTCTCGTCGGTCAGCAGCCCTTCCTGATACCAGCGGATCATGAAGCTGAGCATCCGCGGGTTCTCGGCCAGGCCGAGCAGGTCACGGACGTCGCCTAGCAGCGTCAGGAAGTGCTCCGCTTTCGCCTCGTCGTCGAAGTCCTCCTTCACCAGCGTTCGCCGCTGGCCGGCGTCCAGCGGGAGCAACCGCATGATGCGGGACCCGGGCAGTGCCTGTGCCTGGCCGCCCAGCGCGGTGCGCACGTCGCGGTCGGTGGCGAAGTACTGGTGGCGGCTGGTGACGATCACCTTGGCCGCGCCGCCGGCCGCCTCCCGCAGGGTGTTGAAGTGGTCGACGACCCGGTCGTAGTCGGTGCGCTGGGCCAGCTCGTCGAAGCCGTCGAACAGCAGCGCTACTTTCCCCTCCCGCAGCAGGTAGCGAAACGACGCCCGGTGGTAGCTGTCCTCGCCGCTCATGTGCTGGGCCAGCAGCTGGTCGAGGGTGCGGCCCTTGGTCAGCTCGCGCATGGTGACCAGCACCGGGACCAGCTCGGAGTCTTCCCGGGCCAGCCGTTCGGCCAGGGCACGCAGCAGGAAGGTCTTGCCGGTGCCGAAGTCGCCCAGCACCAGGACAAACCGCGGACCGTCGGTGTCCAGCAGCTCCATGATCTGCTCGCCAGCCGTGGTCGGGCGAGCGGTGGCCTCGCCCAGTTCCGACCACCGCTTGTCCACATGCCGCTGCAGCGGGTACTCGGGATCGGCGCGCAGCCGCTGGGTCTGCGCTGCAACGTAGCCGTGGTGTTCCCAGAGATGCTGGTACTCGGCGAAGTCCCGCAACCAGATGTGGTGCTCCCGGGCGGCGCGTTCCACGTCGGGACTTGCGGGTTCGCCGCGATATACCAGTTCCGGTTCCCGCTCCGTCCGAACGTGGGCGCACACCGCGTCGCGGAAGCGGGCGGCGACCTCATCATTGGCCGGCCCGTCACACACCCCAACGACGAGCTCCTTGGTCCACGGGCCGCGGGTGTAGCGCACCACCAGGTGATCGAACTCGGCCCCGCCCGCCCCGCGGCTCCGCTCGATGATCTCCGCACCGGACGTCGAGCGATCCTGATCGGTGCGCAGCCGGCAGACCTCGCGGACCTGGCTGAGGAAGTCGTGCCCACGCCAGCCGCCGTCCAGGCCGTCGAGCCGCTTCTCCCTTCGGTCCACGACTGTGATCCTAGATCGCCGCCTCCTTCGTCAGATGCCCGTAGAGATCCGGGTGCGCAGCTCTGGTCCGGGCCTAACATCGTCTATCAGCCAGGCCACCGTCCCCTTCAGCCGGAGGTAGCCGTGCCCGAAGGCGACACCGTGTACGCGGCAGCCAAACGTATGGCGGCTGCGCTGAGCGGCAAGCGCCTCACCCGGGGGGAGCTGCGCCATCCACGGCTCGCCGAGCATGATCTCTCGGGGCTCACCGTGCTGGGCGTACAGAGCGTCGGCAAGCACCTGTTCACCCGTTTCGATGATGGGCGAAACCTGCATACACATTTCCGGATGGATGGCTCCTGGCACCTTTACCGGCCCGGACAACGTTGGCGACGGCCAGGCCATCAAGCCCGCGCCGTGTTGACCACGCAGGAACGGGTAGCAGTGGGTTTCCTCCTGCACGACATGGCGCTCGTGGCCACCCAGGACGAACATCAGCTTGTGGGGCACCTGGGTCCGGACCTGCTCAACCCCGACTGGGACGACAACGACGCGGCGACTGCGGCGCAACGACTACGCGGACACCCCGGCGTCGAACTCGGTCTTGCGCTGCTCGATCAGCGGATCATGGCCGGAGTCGGGAACCTGTACAAGACGGAAATGTGTTTCCTGCTGGGGGTATCGCCCTGGGTACCCGTCCGCGACGTCGATCCCGACGCTGTGGTCGCGCTGGCTCGGCGGCTCCTGCTGGCGAACGCCGACCGTCCCGAGCAGTCCACCACCGGGGAGCTGGTCCGCGGCAAGCAGCACTGGGTGTACGAACGCGGCGGGAAACCGTGTCGCCGCTGCGGACAGCGAGTGATCCGTGCTGTCCAAGGCGACGATGTCTACGCCAGGAACAGCTACTACTGCCCTTGCTGCCAGCCGGGGCCACACCCGCCGCGCTACTCGCGACACCGAACGGCCACCGCGTGACCACCGCTTCGACAGATCGGTCGACACAGCGGCAACCGCAGCTCCCGACTCAGGCCAAGCGGACGGGCGCGAGGGCGGCCGGGTCGAGTGGAATGTCCGGCGGTGGCGAGCCGCCGATGACGACCGCCGCACCCAGTGCCGCCAACGCTGGGGCCGACTCGATGCCGGAGCCACCCTGGCCGGCGAAGAAGTGGAAGCCGGGGTGCTGCGGCCAGGCGCCGACCACCGGAGCCCGATCGGCGACGAACGAGCGCAGCCCCGCCCAGCTCGAGTGCACTGAGCGCAGTCCGAGTCCGGTGACGGCCTCAACCCGCTCCAGGGCGACCGCCACGTCGAGCGGATCGGGCCGGACGTCCCCCGGCTCTATAGGCATCTCGTCGCCGGGCGAGAGCAGCAGGTTGTTCCCCTCCGCCTTGAAGTAGCAACGCTCCCGCGCCTCGACCACCATCGGTAGCGCGCCAGCGCCCGGGGTGTACAGGCGGGCCGGGTCCGGCACCCGCGCGACGACGATCGTGCGGCGCAGCGGGCGCAGACCCAGCCGACGCACCCCAGCCAGGTTGGCGACGAGGTCGGCCCAGGCCCCCGCCGCGTTCACGACATCGGCGGCGTAGAGCACGTCCCCCGCACCGCAGCGCACCCGCCATCCGCCGGATACCGGAACCAGCCCGGTGACCGGCGCCGCCACCCGCACGCAGCCGCCACGCCGGCGCAGCCCCCGGACGTAAGCGTGGTGCAGCGCCATCGCATCAAGGTCACACGCGGCCTCGGTGACTGCCGCCGCGCGCACCACATCCCGGCGCAGCACCGGGCACCGGGCGACTGCCTCCTCCGATGACAGCTCGACCGGAGCGTTCGGCTCGCCTGCACGTTGTACGAGCTCCGCCCGCAGCGCCCGTTCACCGTCCTCGTCGAAAGCTGCCCAGAGCACCGGGCGTGGGCGCAGCAACGCGGGCGCGTCCAGCTCCTCGGCCAGGCGGGCGAACCTGGGACCGCTCGCGTTGATCAGGGCACGCACCCGCGGGCCACCGTGGCCCGGCATGTACATGGCGGCCGAGCGTCCGGTGGCATGGGTGGCCAAGCTGGTCTCGGTCTCCAGCAAGGTGACCCGGCGGTACGCGGCGAGCTCGTAGGCAACTGAGACACCGGCGATCCCGCCGCCAATCACCACAACGTCCTGTCCCGGGCCCATCTAAGCGACGCTAGCCGGGAAACCCGTCTCAGGTCCGGCGCCCAGCTGGTGACGTGGTTCCGTGGTAGCGACGCAGCGCCTCGGCCCGCTCGCTGGGATGGTCGACCAGCGGTTCCGGGTAGTCATCGGGTGGGCCACCGGGCTGTGCCCACGGCTGGTGCACCGCGGGGCCGGGGATGCTGCGCAGTTCCGGTATCCAACGGCGGACATAATCGCCGGCCGGGTCGACCTTGGCGGCCTGCAGGGTGGGATTGAAGATCCGGACGTAGGGTGCCGCGTCGGTGCCGGTGCCGGCGACCCACTGCCAGCCGTGGTTGTTGCTGGCCAGGTCGCCATCGATCAGGTAGTCCAGGAAATGCCGCGCGCCGCGCTGCCATGGCAGGTGTAGATCCTTGACCAGGAATGATGCGGTGATCATGCGGAGCCGGTTCGGCATCCAGCCCTCGGTGTGCAGCTGCCGCATCCCGGCGTCCACGATCGGGTAGCCGGTGCGGGCCCCGGCCCAGGCGCGGAAGGCCGCGTCGGCGTTGGGGCCGGTGTCGGTGGGGACGGCGCCGGCGATCGGGTCCAGCGCGGTCCACGCCGAGGCGGGGTGGTGGTGCAGCACGTCGGCGTAGAACTCCCGCCAGCACAGCTCGGTGCGAAACGATTCCGCGCCGGGGCCGCGCCGGTCGGCAAGGTCGGCCAGCAGGGTGCGCGGGTGCAGCTCGCCGTATTTCAGTGCGGCGGAGATCCGGGCGGTGCCGTCGCGGTCTGGGCGGTCGCGTTGTTCGTGGTAGCCGGCCAGCCCGGTGTCCAGGAACCGCCGCCACCGCCGGCCGGCGGCGGCCTCGCCGACCTCGGGCAGGGTGATCCCGGCCGGGTCGGGTTCGCCGGGAAAGTCGGCCGGGCCTGGTAGGCGCAGGTAGTTGATGCCATCGGCGGCACCGGCCGGGCCCCGCCAGCCATGCGCCCTCCAGGTCCGGCAGAACGGGGTGAACACCCGGTAGGGCGAGCCGTCCGGCTTGCGTACCCGGCCGGGGGCCACCGCATAGGGCGAGCCGGTGCGGACCAGACTGATGCCGTGCTCGCGTAGCGCCGTCTCCACCGCGGCGTCGCGGCGGCAGCCGTAGGGCCCGTAATCGGCGGCAACGTGTACCTGGTGTGCGCCGACCTGGTGGGCCGCGGTCACCACCTGCTGTACCGGGTCGCCGCGCCGCAGCTGCAACGCGCCGCCGAGGCTGCCGTCGAGTGCCCGCAGCGAGCGCAGCAGGTAGGCCCGGCGAGGCGGGCCAGCGGTGTCGAACACCCGCGGGTCGAGCACGAACAACGCCAGCACCGGCCCACCACCGGCAGCCGCGGCGAGCAGCGCCGGGTTGTCGCTGGTGCGCAGGTCCCGGCGAAACCACATCACCTCGGCTGGCACGGAGCTCACCCTGCCAGTGTGCTCCCGCCGGTTACGGGTACCCATGAGGCGTACCGTTCGCCCCATGATCTCTACGGACGTGGCCCGCCGCGCCGCGCTGGTGGTAGCTACCGGCCGGGTAGCGCTTGGAGTCATCGCGCTGCTGCGGCCCAGTGTGCCGGCTCGGCCATGGGTCGGCGCCGCACTGGCGGCCGGGCCCGCGGGGCAGGTCTTCGGGCGGGCTCTCGGCGGTCGCGACCTGGCACTCGGGCTGGGCGCGTTGCTGGCGCTTCGACGGCCTGACTACACGGCTGCCGCCGGTCGGGCTGCCGCCGGTCGGGTTGCCGCCGGCTGGGTTGCCGGCGGAGCGCTCGCCGACGGGGCGGACGTACTGGCCACTCTCGCGGCCTGGCCTGCCCTTCCCCGCTGGGGACGGCTCGGCATCCTCGGTCTCGCCGGCGGCGCTGCGGCCGTCGGTGTGCTGACCGCGGCGACGCTGGCCCGACGATGCACACCGGGCAACACGACCTCTTGACGCGACCCGGGCATCCCACCTGCGGGCAGACCCGGGTGCTCTCAGCCTCCCGAACTCAACAGCAGAGCTGTTCCGGACGGCCCGGACGACTCTGCTGTTGAGTTCGGGAACCGCAGTGCTGCGCACAGACCCGGGCAAGCCCGGGAGGGTCAGCGTTAGCCTGCCTGGGCAGCTCTGGTGATCAATACCAAGGCACCACGGCCAGTCGAGTTCAGAGTCAGACCACCTGGAACGACCCACTGCGCCATCGTCACTGTCGAGTTCACCCCCTCCGGCGCCGGAACCCACGAACCCGGCGCGACACCGGGACCACAATCTGTCGTGGCTCCAGATGTACAAACCATCGCGGGCTATCTCATCTGATGTAGGAAAACTGCATGGCCTGGGGTACACGAAAGACGGTCTATGAAGATGATGACCGGATCTCGGGCGCCCAGCATCCTGGGGAAGCAAGCAGGATCCCCCTCGGGTCAACTGCTTAAAGTGATTTCGACCGGCATGCCGAACAGCTGCTAAGCGGCATTAGGTTCGCCAGGTTCTCTCACCGTTAAGGCTGCCAGGGGAAATCCTGATGATACGACCACCCACCGGCCAATAGTGCCGGCCCTGCACGAGGAGCACTTATGCGCAAGGCCATCATCCTCGCCCTGTCCCTGCTCGCCCTCATGGCCACGATGGCCGGCACGGCGTCCGCCCGCGGCGCTACCAAGTCCGCTACCGCGGAAATCAAACCGGTCGTCGCGGGCGCCACCGAAAGAGCCGACGTGCGGTTCCGGGCCGTCGGCGCCGGCTTCACCGTCACCGGCACCGGCACCGGCTTCAACGCCCTCTCCGAGTACGTCGCGCTCGCCTACGGCCGGAACTCCGTGCCGGTGCAGACTGGCGGGACCCCGCCATGCGCCGACGACGGCACCCTGGGCGCGCCGGCCGAGTCGACCCTGCGGATGTTCGTCGGCGCCTGGTTGCCGATCGTCGGGACCAACCGGACCCTGGCCGGCACCCAGCAGCTCAACACGCTGGACAACATCAACACCATCTCCATCCGCAGGGCGAACGTCCTGGGTCTTACCCAGCTCCTCGCCGCCGGCGACATCCGTCCGCAGGTCTTCCAGATCCGTTCCTGCGGCCTCGTGACCAACCGCGTCTACGGCTAACCGGAGAACCCGGGGGGCGGCCGTCGCCCCTGGCCGGGACCCGCGGTACGGAGAGGAGACCTGATGCGCACGATCCCCACATTGGCCCTCGGGCTCATCGGCGCCGCCCTGCTCGCCGGCTGCGCGGGCCGCCCGGCTGACGCCGTCGCCACCGTGGACGCCGCAGCGATCAGCCGTGCCGACTTCGCCGCTCGCCTCGGCACGCTGATCGGCAACGCCGACGTCCGCGCCGCCATCGACGCCGACGACGGCGCGCGCCGCCGCCTGGAGGCCGGCGTGCTAGGCCATCTCGTCGATGCCGCCCTCGTCACCGCGGGCGCCAAGAAGCTCGGCGTCGACATTAACGCCCCCGAACTCCAGGCCCACATCGACGAGCTCGTCCGCACGGAGCTGAGAGGTGAGCCGGACGCCTGGCGACGGTTCCTCGACCAGCGCGGCTACCCCGAGCACGAGATCCGTGCCCAGCTACGGGAGGACCTGCGCCGGGAGGCCGTGGAGGAGCGTCTCCTGCCGGACCCGGTGGTACCCCCCGAGCGGGTTGCCGAGGTCTACCAGGATCAGTACGTGGGCCGGCCGATCATCCGCCACATACTCCTCGCCGAGGAGGCGCAGGCCCGGCGGGTGCTCGAACGACTCGCTGCAGGGGAAGACTTCGCCGCGCTGGCCACGGAGCTGTCGCTGGACACCCAGACCGCCCGCAAAGGCGGGAACCTCGGCCCCCACGTCGAGGACGCCTTCGTCGCCCCATTCGAGGAGGCGATCGAGAACGCCCGCGACGGCCACACTGTCGGGCCGGTACAGACACCGTTCGGCTACCACATCATCGAGCGGCGGCCCCCGCCCGAGCTCACCGAGGTCCACGGCGGCATCGAAGCCACGCTCGCCGAGCAGCTTCAAGACCAGGCCTTCACTAGATGGCTCGCGGACCTGCGAACGCAGGCGGATGTCGACGTCGATCCCGACATCGGCCGCTGGGACGCCCCGAGCGGGACGGTGTTGCCATGACCGGTCGGCCGAGCAGGCGCACCTTGCTGATCGGGATCGGCGCGCTGGCGGGGATCGGCGCAGCAGGCGCGGCCGGGCTCTCCCTCGCTGGCGACGGGGCCGGCGGGACGGGGGCCGGGTCGTCCCCCGTTCTGGCCCGTCCATCGCCCCGGTCGGTCACCGGCAGTCCCGCGAGCGCGTTCGATGGCGAGGTCGCCCACCACTGGGCGAGCGCCTACCTGGCGCTCGTGGTGGCGAACGGGTCTCCCCCACCCAGTGCGGCGCGGCTGTTCAGCCAGCTCGGGATGGTGCTGCACGCCGCGGCGGCCGCCGGTACTCCGGGCTCCTGGCCGCTCGCCGGCCGCGTCGCCGGGGCGTTGGGCGCCTGGGACCCGCCGATGCTCGAAGGCGATCTGCATTGGCCACTGGTGGCCAATGCGGCGTTCCTGCACCTGGTGCCCCGGCTCTACCCTGACTTGTCCGGGCCGGTCATGCGCGCGCAGCTGGCCGCAGCGCAGCGGTTCACCGGCGACGCGCAGCCCGCCCTGCGGACCCGCTCCGCCGACGCCGGCCGCACCCTCGGGCAGGCGCTGATGGACTGGGAACTGCGGGTGATGCAGGCCGACCGGGCCCAGCTCGCGCCGGTGCCCGCCGCAGCGCTGCCCGGTCCCGGCAACTGGGTGCCGACGCCCCCGGAGTTCGAGCTCGCGGTCCTGCCGCAGTGGGGTCACGTGCGGACGCTCGTGCTCGCCCGCGGTTCCGATGTCGACCCCGGGCCGCCCTCGCCGTACTCCGAGAGCCCCGGCAGCCCGTGTCACGCCGCGGCGCAGGAGGTGGTCGACGTGGTGGCCGCCCTGTCGCCCGAGCAGCTCGCCATCGCGCGCCACTGGGCCGACGGCGAGTGGTCGATCACCCCGCCCGGCCACTGGCTGGGCATCGCCACCGCGGCCATGCGCAACCGATCCACCGCGTTCGACGAGGCTGCCGAGACCTACCTTCGGCTCGCGCTGTCCCAGCACGACGCTTTTGTCTCCTGCTGGTGGGCCAAGTACCGCTACGGCCTGCTCCGGCCGATCACCTACGCACATCGGGTGCTGGGGCGGCTCAACTGGCTCAGCCCGATCAAGACCCCAGCATTCCCCGAGTACCCGTCTGGGCACTCCGTGCAGTCCGCCGCTGCCGCAGAGGTGATGACCGCGCAGTTCGGCGCGACCGCGTTCGTGGATCGCATGACGGAGTCCCTCGGCTTGCCACCACGGCCGTTCACGGACTTCCGCGCAGCTGCGCAGGAGGCCGGGATCTCCCGGCTCTACGGCGGGATCCATTTCCGCCCCGCGATCGAACGGGGCATGGACCAGGGGATGCGGATCGGGCAGGCGGTCGCGGAGCTGCCGCTGCGCGCGTGAGCGCGCCTACCGCAGCGGGTTGACTGGTTGAACCTCGTGTTCGTCGAGTCTGTCGCGCAGTTGTTGCAAGGCCCGCGCCCGAGTGGGCCCGATCCCGCCAATCGGGATTCCGGTGATGCGGGAGAGCTTGCTGTAGGAGCAGGGACTGCAGGTGAACAGCATCCTTATCAAGGTTCGCCGGCGCGGCGACAACTCGTCGATGAGCTTCCGCAGCGTCTGTGTGGTGTGAGCGTCGATAACGCGCTGCTCGGGACCCGGCGAGGGGTCGGAGACAGTTTCTGGCGCCACGTCTGTGCGATGTAGTCCGAACTTGGCCTGACGCAGGATGCGCAGGCATTCGCGGCGGGCGGTGGTCGCCAGCCATCCGCTCAGCCGCTCGGGAAACTGCACCCGGTCGGCGTTTTCGGCCAGCCGCAGCCAGGTCATCTGCATCGCGTCGAGTGCGTCGGCCTCCTGTAGCCGAAACGACAGCACCGTCGCGGAAACGAACTTGCTGTACCGGCGAATGATTTCATCCCAGGCCGCCGGATTCCCGTCTCCGATCCCTTGCAGCAGGTCGGCTGCGCTGTCCGTGGCGTCGGTGGGAACGTAACTGATGGTGGCGGTCGTCATCGGAATCGCAGCCCCTGGGTGAAGTCGACTTTGCGGTTGCCTTGAGGGATGATCGTCTGCTTCTCTAGGATGCCGGATGCCCCGGGACCGGTCATCATTTCCACAGACCATCTTCCACCTACAGCAGGCCATGCGGTCCTGCTACATCAGATGAGGTAGGCCAGGAGGGTTTCTACATCTGTGGAATGATTGTGGCTGACCGATAGTGGAAACGGGTTGCCTCCTGTCGAGATGCGTGTAACGCTTGACAGCGGATTGATTGGTAGCGCCGGACCTGCGCGGACACCGAGGAGAAGAAGCACGATGAGCATTCCTGAGGCGCCTCCCGCAGGTGAGGTGCTACGAAGCGTCCCTGCGAAGTCTTTGCGCGAGCGGACCGTGGTAGTGGTCGCGACGTTGTTTCTGGCGACCGCCTTCGCCCTGGCCGGTGCGCCTCCTGCGACAGCCGCACCGGCATCCGCGAACAGCGACTTCTCGGCCGGCTCGGCGTCCGGTACGGGCCACGGTGCCCTCGATTGTACGTGCCCCCCAGGAACGCGTCCCATCAGTTGCGTAGGCGGATATCCGATTTGTGTAAACAGTGTGGGTTCACTGGTAGCCTCGGGCTTTCACGATGGAGGGTAGCGCCTGACCTGCACGGACACCGAGGAGAAGGAGCACGATGAGCATTCCTGAGGCGCCTCCCGCAGGTGAGGTGCTACGAAGCGTCCCTGCGAAGTCTTTGCGCGAGCGGACCGTGGTAGTGGTCGCGACGTTGTTTCTAGCGGCTGCCTTCGCTCTTGCTGGCGCGCCTGCTGCGACAGCCGCACCGGCATCCGCGAACAGCGACTTCTCGTCCGGCTCGGCGTCCAGTACGGACTACAGTGCCCTCCGTTGTACGTGCCCGCCAGGGACGGTCCTCATCTCTTGCATTGGCGGCGCGCCGACGTGCCGCGCCCCCACGCTAGACGGTGCCGAACCCGCGCTGACACCGAGAGAAGATTAACACGATGAGCATTTCTGAGGCGCCTCTCGTAGGTGAGGTGCTACGAAGCATCCCTGCCGCCGGCTGCGACGGCCGCCACCCTCCGCTGATGAAAACCTCGGGCTGATGAAAATCTCGGGTTGGGCGCCGCATAGCATTCGCTCGCCATCGCCGGGAAAGCGGGATGTGTTGTTGATCCCGGTACTGTTCCTCATCAACTCCCACTTCTTCTCTGCTGCCTTCCACGAGTTGAACGACGTGGCCGCCAAGCCTTGGTTGCTCTTGGTCATGTTATACGGGCTGGCCGGAGTCCTACCCCTGGCGTGGCGAGACAAGGCGCCGGTCACCGTCTTCGCCGTACTATGGGCTCATGTTGTGGCCGGATGGCCGATCCTGCCGCAGTACGCCCCTGTGCTGGGCATCGCGGTGGCGCTGTACGCGGTTTCTCTCCACTGCGATATCAAAACGTCGCTGCTGGCGCTGCTGGCGGCTTTCATCCCCGGCGCTTTCGACGCTAGTACGGTACTAAGAACTGACCCCGACATACCGCAGCTCTTCGGCATCATCATCAGCAACGCCGTGATTATCCTTGTGTTGTTTCTCGGTGCGTGGGGCCAGGGCCGGTTGACTCGTGCCAGTCATCAACATATTCAGCGACTGGAACGCGAGCGGGAGACGACTCGGGAAGCGGTCGCCGCAGAGCGTAGAAGAATCGCCCGAGAACTACACGACATCGTCTCCCACGCGGTGACCGTGATCGTCTTGCAGGCAGCCGGGGCGGCCCGGGTCGCCAAGACCGACTTCACCCGGGTCACCCAGTCGCTGGCGCACATCGAGACCACCGGTAAACAGGCGATGACGGAGCTACGACGCCTCCTGGGGGTGCTGGAGGCCAGCGATCCCCCTAGCCATGCCACGGGAATCGGCGAACTCGGGCCGCAACCCGGATTGGCGGATCTGACCGTGCTCCTCACCTCAC
The DNA here is from genome assembly GCA_050699675.1 of Pseudonocardiaceae bacterium. Classification (GTDB taxonomy): domain Bacteria; phylum Actinomycetota; class Actinomycetes; order Mycobacteriales; family Pseudonocardiaceae. The sequence continues at coordinate 9,393 of JBOHFU010000007.1, read as the reverse complement.
TACGAGCCACCGGAATGCCGGTCACCGTCCACGACGAGGGCACATCACGCGATCTGGACCCGAGCGTAAGTCTGGCCGCGTACCGGATCGTGCAGGAAGGCCTGACCAACGTCCTCAAACACGCCGGCAAGGACGCCAACCCGCGGCTGCGGCTCATCTGGGAAGCCCAGAACCTACTCATCCAGATCGACAACGACATCAACCTCACTGAGAGCCATCGAGGGCAGGCGCTGTCCGGCGGTCGCGGTTTGGTGGGCCTGCGCGAGCGGGCCCACGCGGTCGGTGGACGCCTGCACGCAGGACCTCATCACAACGGCTACCGGCTGGCCGCGACCCTCCCCCTTGCCGGCACCGCTGGGGGCGTCGTCGTCACCACCGTTGCGCGTGGCTCCAGCCAGGGCAGCGGGAATCAAGGGAAGGTGCCAGCGTGATCCGAGTCGTGGTAGTCGATGACCAGCCGCTGGTCCGAGCCGGCATAGCGATGCTGGTCAACACCGAGGAAGATATCGCCGTCGTCGCCGAAGCCACCGATGGCCAGGATGCCCTTACCCAGGCCCGTGTCCAGCGCCCGGATGTGATTCTCATGGACGTGCGCATGCCGGGCACTGACGGCGTTGCCGCGACCCGCGCTGTCATCGATGAGGGTCTGACCGCACAAAGCGGCCAGCCCATCGGGGTCATTATTCTCACGACCTACCACATCGATGAGGCCGTCTACGCCGCGCTACGCGCCGGCGCCTCGGGCTTCCTCCTCAAAGATGCCGCCCCCACCGAGATCGTCGCCGCGATCCGCGCGGTAGTCGCCGGTGAGGCATGGCTGGATCCCGCCGTCACCCGCCGGCTCATCGACGAATTCGCTACCCGGCCCGAGCAGCACATACCCACCCCGGCGGAGATGGCCCAGCTGACTCCCCGCGAGCGGGAAATCCTCACCCTTCTGGCCCGAGGTATGTCCAACGCCGACGTCGCCGTACAGCTGTTCATCAGCGAAGCCACCGTCAAAACACACCTTGCCCGGGTGATGATGAAACTCGGGGTCCGGGAGAAGGCGCAAGCAGTGGCCGCCGCCTACCAAACCGGGCTCGTCCACCCCCCGGCCGCTAAGCGCTGTTGAGCGTCACCAGATCGTGACGCGCTGGTCGGGCGGGCGGAACAGCGTGTCGCCTTCCTTCATGTTGAAGGCCGCGTAGTACTCCGGCAGGTTGCTGACGACGCCGTTGATCGAGGCGCGCCATTCTCAATCAGCCCATCGATGTACCACCGCTCCGGGCTACCTCAGCTTATGCAGGAGGATTTGCATGACCTGAGGTAGGCGAAAGGTGATCTGTGGAAATGATGACCGGCGCCCGGGTGTCCAGCATTCTAGGGAGGCTTCGACCAGCATGCCGGACGGCTGCTATGCATCATTCTCACGAGGAAAGGAACGAGGTACAGAGATTATGAGCACTGCAAACCAGTTCGACCTGGACGTTCGGGTCGCCACCCCGGGGAGTTCGCCGGAGGCGGCGGCGTTCCCGACGATTCCGTGCAGCATCCCGTGCACCCGGGCCTGCACCAGGGTCACCTGCCGGAGCTGCACCTGCCTCAGCTGCATCACCCAGTGCCCCATCGCCTGCTGATGCCCTGGGTCCGGCGTGCCGCCGTGCACACCGCGGCGGCACGCCGGCCGGCACCCCCGCTACCTGAGGAGAACCAGTGACCGCACTGCCCGCCTCCAGCCCGCTCGCCCCGCCCGGCCTGGCCGCCGAGGCCAGGAGCTGCGCCGAGCTACTGATCCGCAGGCTGGCCGCCCCCGAGCTCGTCGCCGAGGCGGTGGCGAACTCGCAACGGTCCGCCCGATACCCCTTCGGCTGGGGTGGCGCGTCGCTCGCATCCGGTCCGGCGGGCAGCGCGCTGGCCTTCCGGTACGCCGCGCGGGTGCTGCCCAGCGAGGCCGCCGGCTGGGCGGCGCGCTCCCATGAGCAGCTCGTCGACGCGGTGCGCAGCACGCACCACCTGCCCCTCGTGGAACGGGGGCTCGCGGCCGGCACCGCCGGTCTCGCCCTGACCTTCGCGGACTGCGCGGGTGACGACCCGCGCTATGACACCGCCCGGCGGACACTCGACACCAAGCTGGCCCTTCAGGTGATCGAGGCACCGACGTGGCGCAACGATCACGGCGTCCGGGACGGCGACTACGACCTCGTGCTCGGCGCCGCGGGGATCCTCGCCTATCTGGCGTCTGTGCCAGAACCCGATGCCGTGGTGCGCCAAGCCGTCGGCGTGCTCGTTGACGACCTCGTCTGGCTGTGCGCGCCGCCGCGCGGCGGGCACAGCCAACCGTGGTTCATCCCGCCCGAGCACTACCCGCCGCTGGGCGATCACCTGGACCACTTCCCGCACGGTTACGTCAACCTGGGGCTCGCGCACGGCATCCCAGGCCCACTGGCGGCACTGTGCTTCGCGGCGTCGGCCGGCTACCGGCACGACCTGCTGCTAGACACCATCCGGCACGTCGCCGGCTACCTCGTCGCGGTCTCCTTCGAGGACGAGTGGGGTCGCAACTGGGGCACCGGAGTGCCGCTGACCGACACCGGGGGGGAGTGCTGGACAGATCGCGTCCCCACCCGGACTGCCTGGTGCTACGGGGCGCCCGGGATAGCCTGCGCCCTCCTCGTCGCGGCGGAGACCCTGGCCGACGACGACCTGCGTGCGGTGGCGGTCGGCACTTTCGGCGGGGTGCTGCGCCGGGTGGCGGCGCACGGTGGCTTCCCGTCGGCCACGTTGTGCCACGGCGCGGCCGGAGCGCTGGCGATGTGTGTCCGGTTCGCCCGGGACACCGGGAGCGTTCTCGCGCGGCGTGAGCTGCCCGTGCTGACCGAGCAGCTGCTCGCGCACTGCCATCCCGACCTCCTGCTCGGGGTACAGGACCTGGAACAGCCCGGCATCCTGCTGGACTCCCCGGGACTGCTCACCGGCTCGGCCGGCGTCGCGCTCGCGCTGTGGTCGGCGTCCACGCCGGTCCGCGCGAGCTGGGAACGCGCGCTGCTGATCACCTGATGCCGCCGGCCGAGCCGACGTGTCCGGTGTCCGACGAGAGAGACGAGCGATGACCACTGCGATGACCACTGCGATGACAACCCAGCCGACGTACCGGGCAGCGGGGTTCTTCCTGCTCCGGGCACCGATCCTGCCGCTCGCGGAGTTCACCACGGTCCTGGCTGACCGGGCGGAACCCGCCCCGGACCGGCTCGCTCACCTGCGCACCGAGGGCCGCGCGCGACTGCGCGAGCTGGCCGGTCGTCCGCGGGTGGCGCAGGCGCTGCACGTGGCCAGTCCCAGCCTGACCGCGGCCATCACCCGTCCCGGGTTCGCGTCGGCGCAGGGCCGCAAGGCCGACCGCGCGTATTCGTCGCTCCTGCGTTACGTCACCCGGATGTCCTCCCGCCCCACGCCGTACGGGCTGTTCTCCGGGGTCGGCGTGGGGACGTTCGAGCCCACTACCTCGCTGCGACTCGCCGCCGATCCGGTGGCCTGCACTCGGACCCGCTCCGATGTCGGGTGGCTGTTAGCGCTGATCAAGGAGATCGAGCGCAACCCGGACCTCGCGGCGCAGCTGCGGGTTACCGTCAACCCCCTGCTGTACCGGGTGGGGGACCGCGCGGTGCTGCCGTTCGCGGACATCCACGGCCAGGAGGACAACCGGCAGGTCGGTTTCCGGGTCACCGAGCCGGCCGCGCTCGCGCTCGAGCTTGCGAGCCTGCCCGGGGCCACTTACCTGGACCTGCTCGAGGGAGTCCGGGCAGGGATCAGCGGTGCCACGCCGGAGCAGGTCCGCGGCCTCGTGGAGCGGCTGTGGGAGCTGCACGTGCTGACCAGCGACCTGCGTCCCGCGTCGACGGTCGCCCTGCCGGAAGAGGACCTGACCAAGCGGCTCGACGGTGTGCCGGGTTGCGCCGACCTCCAGGCTCAGCTGCGGCAGCTGAGGGTGCTGGCGAGCGCCGTGGACGAGGCTGGGGGCCGGGCCGGGCTCGAGCGGCTGGAGGAGCTGACCGCGCATCAGCGCAGGCTGACGCCGGGTTACTCGGGCGAGACGTACCAGCTCGACACCGGTCTCGCGCTGGCCGGGCACGCCCTGCCCGTGGACGTGGGCGCTGCTGCCACGGAGGCGGCAGACGCGTTGCTGCGGCTGGGTGCCTGGCCGCGGCGCCACCATCATCTCGTCGAGTACCACGCCGCCTTCCTCGAACGGTACGGCGTCAACGCCGAGGTCCCGCTGCTCGAGCTGCTCAGCCCGGAGCTCGGGATGGAGGCGCCGCCGACGTACCTGTCACCGCCGCGCTCCTACCCGCTCCCCACGATCCCCGAGGAGGGCGCCCGGCAGCGTGACATGGTCCTCGCGGCTCTCGCGGCGGAGGCGCTGTACCGCGGGCGCGACGAGCTCGAGCTGACGGACGAGCGGCTCGACCGGTTGGCGGTGTGGCGGCCCGGTCACCCGCACCCGTCCGTGCGCCCGACCCTCGACCTCTACGCCCAGCTCGCCGCCGAGTCGCTCGAGGCCCTCGCGCGCGGCGACTGGCGTCTGGTGGTGGCGCCGTCGGGGACGACCGACGGCGCGCGGACCTTCGGGCGGTTCTTCGACCTGCTCGGCGAGGAGTCGCTGGCCCGGCTCGTGGACTACGCCAGGGCCGAGGAGGCGCTGTGCTCCGACGCCGTCTTCGCCGAGCTCAGCTACGTGACGCCGTTCGGCCGGGCCGGCAACGTCACCGTCCACCCGCTGCTGCGACGGTACGAGATCTGCGTCAACACCGCACCGTCGATGGGCCCGGAGGGGCAGATCCCGCTCACCGACATCCTGGTGGCGGCCACGGCGGACCGGTTCTCACTGCGGTCGCGGCGGCTCGGGAAGGAACTGGTCGTCACGCAGAGCCACCTGCTCGCGCAGACCGGCGCGCCGAACGTGTGCCGGCTGCTCCTGGAGCTCTCCCAGGACGGCTTCATGCCCCTGCCCGTCTTCGACTGGGGGACGGCGGCGGCGGCACCGTTCCTGCCGCGGGTCGTCCGCGGACGGGTGGTGCTGAGCCCGGCCCAATGGACCCTGTCGGCGCGCCGCCTGGGTGGCGACGGTGTACTCGCCGATCCGGACGCCTTCTTCGACGCCGTCCAGGCGTGGCGCCGCGACTGGCGGGTGCCCCGGCACGTGTATCTGGTGTGGATGGACAACCGGCTGCTCATGGACCTCGAGCACCCGCTGTGCGTCGACGAGCTGCGCACGGAGCTGCGCCGCGCGGCCGGGCTGGTCCCCGCATCCGGGGTCCCGCTGCAGGAAATGCTGCCCAGCTTCGACCAGGCGTGGCTGACCGACGGCGCGGGGCGGCGCTACCTCAACGAGATCGTCGTCCCGCTCCTTGCGCGCGATCCCGGGAGCGTTCGGCGGTCTGGGGGCCCGCCGATCGCCGCGCCGGTGGACGGGCCGTCCAGCGGGGGTGGGGCGGCCCGACTACCCGAGACGGTGGCGAGCCGGCGCAGGTTGGTCGGCTCGGAGTGGGTGTACCTGAAGCTGTACTCGGCCGTATCGCAGCACGACGATGTCATCTCCGGGCCGGTCCCGGAACTCGTCCATGAGCTGCGCGCCGGCGGTCTCCTCGACCGGTGGTTCTACCTGCGGTACTGCGACTCCTCGCCCCATCTACGGCTGCGGCTGCGCGCCGGCTGCGCCGCCGACGTGGCGGCCGTGCAAGCGGCGTGCGCGGCCTGGTCCCGCCACCTTGTCGGCTCCGGGTTGGCGTCGGATCTCAGCTTCGTCAGCTACGACCCGGAACTCGAGCGCTACGGCGGTCCGGACCTGTTCGACTTGGTCGAGAGCGTGTTCGAGGTCAACAGCGACATCTCTGTCGAGTTGGTGCGGCTGCTGCACCGCCACGGCGGCGACCTCGACCCGGAGGTCGTGTGCGTGCTCGCGATGCATGCGCTGTGCCGCGACTGGGGACTGGACCCGATCCGGGACATCCGACCGGACGCGGGCGTCGAGGTCGACGATACGGTCCGCAGCCGGTTCCGTGCGGTAGCGCCGGTGCTGTGCGACCTGCTCGCGCCCTGGGACCGCCACCCCGACCCGGTCGCGCGCGCCCAGGCAGCCACCCTCGTGCCCGCACTGGCACCGCAGCGCGACCGCGTGGCGGCGGCCGGGGCCCGGGCTCGAGAGCTGTCCGCCGCCGGCCGCCTCACCGGTGACGAGCGAACCGTGCTCTCCAGCCTGGTCCACATGCAGGTCAACCGGCTGCTGGGGATGGACCAGGAGCGTGAGCGGCAGTGCCACCAGCTCTGGTCTCTAGCCCGACGGTCCATCCAGCGCAGGCCCGCGACATGACCGCAGACGCTGTGACGGGCGACCCAGCGGTGGCGAGCAACCGGCGACGCTCGCGTCCCTGGGTGCGTGCCCTGATCCTGCTGTGGCAGGTCAGCCCGGGTCACGTCGCGGGCGTCCTCACGGTCACGGTCCTCGCGTCGCTGCTGCCCGCCCTCACCGTCGCGCTCACCACGGTGGCGGTGCAGGCGGTGGCGGACTCCGCCGCGCCGGAGCGAAGGCCCGAGGTAGTCGAGCTCGCGCTGCTGGCCGCCGGGGGACTGGCGGGTCTCGCGGCGGCCGGTCACCTCCTCAGCGTCGTGCGGGCCTATCTGGAGACGCTGCTGCAGTACCGGATAGCCAACGACGTCCAGCTGCAGATCATGGAGAAGTCGGTGCGGCTGGAACTGCGTGACTTCGAGGACTCCGACACCTACGACAAGCTGCAGCGGGCCAATCGGGAGGCGGCGTTCCGGCCGTACCAGGTCCTCACGAACCTGACCTCCGTCGCCTCCAACTTCGTGGCACTCGCCTCGGTGAGCGCCGTACTGCTGTCCTGGGACGTTCGGGTCGCGCTGGCTGTGCTGCTAGCGCCGGTGCCGTCGATGCTGGCGAACCTGTTCTACAGCCGGATGGGGTGGCGCATCGAGAACGACCGCACTCCCGATCGCCGCCGCACCACCTATCTGCAGTATCTGGTCACCACCGATCGGACCTTCAAGGAGACCCGGCTGTTCGACCTCGGGCCGCTGTTCGTGCAGCGGTTCCGGGAGCTGGTGACCCGCTTCTACTCGGTCGACCGCCGTCTGGAGGGGCGCCAGGCCGTGGCGACGGGGCTGCTCGGCATGCTCAGCGTCGTTGCCGTGGGCGGCGCCATCCTGCTCGCTGTCCAGACCACGGTGGCCAGTGGCCAGGTGGGCCAGTTCGCCGGCTACGTGGTGGCGATCGGCCTGGTACACAGCTCCGTGCAGGCCCTGTTCGGCGGGCTCGCGCAGCTGTATGAGCACAACCTCTTCCTGGAGAACCTGTTCGGGTTCTTGGAGCTGCCGCAGCGCCGGGCGCCGGCCGGCTGCAAGCGCCCGCTCCCGGCGGTCCTCACCAAGGGCATCGAGTTCCGGAATGTCTCGTTCACGTACCCGGGGACGAGTAACGCGGTGCTGGCGGGTCTGGACCTCTTCCTGCCCGCGGGGCAGTGCGCGGCCCTCGTCGGACCCAACGGCGCGGGTAAGACCACGCTGGTCAAGCTGCTCGCGCGGTTCTACGAGCCCACTGGGGGGTCGATCCTCATCGACGACGTGCCGATCGAGGAATACGACTCCGACGACCTGCGCCGGCACATCGGGGTGATCTTCCAGGACTTCGTGCAATACGAGGCGTCCGCGCGGGAGAACGTCGGCTACGGGCGGCGCAGCGAGCTGGAGAACGAGGCGAAGATCCGCGCCGCGGCCGAGCAGGCCGGTGCACTGTCGTTCCTGCAACAGTTGCCGCGTGGGCTGGACACCCACTTGGGACGCTGGTTCGAGGATGGCCACCAGCTCTCCGGCGGGCAGTGGCAGAAGGTGGCGCTGGCCCGCGCGTTCCTGCGCAACGCTCCGATCGTGGTCCTCGATGAGCCGACCGCGTCAGTGGACGCAGCGTCGGAAGCGGAGGTGTTCGGGCGCCTCAGGGAGATCGCGGGGCAGGCCACCACAGTGCTGATCGCGCACCGGTTCTCCACCGTTCGGGTGGCCGACCACATCGTCGTCATGGACCGCGGCCAGATCCTGGAGCAGGGATCGCACGCCGAGCTGATGGCCGCGGCGGGCATGTACGCGCACCTGTTCCGGCTGCAGGCCGCCGGCTATCTCGACGAGCCCGCGGCGACGTCGGCTCCGGGGGACGCGCGGAGTCGATAATGGTGTTCGACCTGGATCGGCTGACGATGAGGCCGGGGAGGGATGAGTGGGATGAACGGAGGCACCAGCGGGCGCCGACCATTGCGGGAGCTCGCGGACGCGGTGGGCATGTTGACCGGTTGGGGTTCGCTCGGGGGCGGCGGAGGCGACGACGGTGCGCCGCGCCGGCAGCTGTGCGGGCCTGGTGTGCTGGCGATCCAGAGCGTGATCATGATCGGCGTTGCGGCCGTGCTGTGCCTCGCCAAGATCATCTTCTACGGTGACGCGGCGGCCGGCTGGCTCGCGGTGCTGGTGCCGCTGGCGGTGCCGGTGGGCCTCGCCACGACCCATCGCCCCCCACGGCTGGCACTGGGTCTCATCACCGGAGGGCTGGCCGCTGCGGCCGCCGGTCTGCTCGCCGTTGTCTTGTTCCACGACCACCTGGCCGGCTTCTGGCTGGGTTTCCTCGGCCTGTCCGTGGCCTCGCTGGTCGCCGGAACGGTCTTCGGGTTCGTCACCGCTGCGCCGTGGCGTACCTCGGCATGACGGAGGAGGTCCTCACCGCCCTGCGGCTACGAGCGGTCGAGCTGAGCTCATTGCACCCCGGCGGTGCCCACGACGACCTGGCCAGGTGGGGTGCGGGCCTCGACGGGGTCCGGGTGGTGGGGCTCGGCGAGGCCACGCACGGTTCGCGGGAGTTCTTCACGCTGAAGCACCGGCTGGTCGAGTACCTCGTCACGGAACAGGCGTTCACCGTCTTCGCGTTGGAGGCCGACCAGGATCGCTGCAGGGCACTCGACGCGTATGTGACGACCGGGGAAGGCGACGCGGTCCAAGGGCTCCGTGACCTGGGGTACTGGACCTGGAACACGCAGGAGGTGCTGGCCCTGCTCACCTGGCTGCGAGCGCACAACGCCGCGGCGCCGGCCAGCCGCACGGTCCGTGTCGTCGGGGTCGACCCGCCGGACCCGCGGCGACGCGGCCTCGCGGAGCGGGACCGGGCCATGGCCCAGGCCGTGCTGGGGTTGGGCGAGCGCAAGGCCGTGTTCTGGGGGCACAACGGGCACATCTCGGCGCGCTACGTCACCGGCCGGTTGAAGGCGGCCGGCGGGCACCTGCGCGACGAACTCGGCCCTGCCTACTACGCGCTCGGGCTGACGTTTCATCACGGCAGTTTCCAGGCACTGCACCTGA
>JBOHFU010000006.1:0-23295 GCA_050699675.1 Pseudonocardiaceae bacterium | reverse complement strand
CCGACCACCGGCCACCTCCGCGATGGTCGATCGGCTGACCGACGCCGGGCTGGTGTGCCGCACACCGGACCCGAACAACCGTCGACGCGTCAAGCTGACCCTCACCGCCGCCGCACAACAGATCATCGGCGACACCGACCCCGACACCGCCAAACGCCTGCACGCAGTGCTCACCGGCATGAGCCCAAGGGCACGCCACCACCTCCTCGACATACTCGTCGACACCATACGGCGATCCGTCGAGTAGCCAGGATTGCATCAGCCGCTTGACACAAGACGCATCCTCGTTGTCGACCAGCACTGCCGCCGCGCCCATCACAGACAGCACGCCGCAGGCCAATCACTGTGAAGCGCTCGTCGAGGTGATCGACTGTGCTCGGCTGGCCACTACACTTCGAAGACCGCCCGAATGGCGTTGTCGATCTGCTCAAGCTCGCCGGGGGTTGCGCGGCCCAGGTGCTCGACGAGGCGGCGACGGGGTGGACGATCGATCTCCATAGCGAACGCCCAGCCGAACTCCCCGACCCTCACGGCCAGCAGCGAGCCGGGGTCGGAGTCCACGATGTGCATCGCATAGACCGTAGGCAGGCCGTCGTTCGCGTTCACTGCGTCGGCGGAGACGATGAGCCTGGTGCTCGACTGGCCGGCCCTCGCCATCACTGGTTCGTAGCGGTAGATGTCCCCTCGCCTCACGCTGTCTCGTCCAGCGCCGCCACAGCCTCGGCGTCGCTGTCAGCTGCGTAGGTCGGGTGCGCTGCGTACCAGCTGGCCGCTGACGCCGCTGCCTCTCGCAACGCGTCCTGACGGACCAGGTGCTCGAGGTACGCGGAGGCTCCACCCCTGGTGCGTGACCCGCACTGCCGCACTCGCGCCGCTGTCTGCGGATGCATGCTCACCGTTAGTCGCTCTCGCTGCATATGTTGCAGCGTACAGACGAGCGTGGTCGAGAAGGTCGCCAATCGGGCGATTCCGGAGTGGAACCTGCGCGGCACCGGCTCCGCCGGCAAGCTCATCGCCGCGGCCGGCGGGCACCCCTGGCGCCCGGGCCCACCTTCACCTTAAGGTCTCGGCGGACGCGGTCACGCCGCTGGCATCGCATCTGTCCGACATCTCCCTGGCCCCAGACGACGGCAAGGTGTAACGCAGTCTCATGCAGACGTTTACCAATTTCCCCGACAGGAGCCGGACGACCTGGCTACGGGGCCGCGAACTGCTGAGCGACCCGGCCCTGAACAAGGGGATCGCGTTCCCGGTCGCCGAGCGCGTGGCACTCGGTCTGACCGGGCTGCTTCCGCCAGCGGTGCTCACGCTGGACGACCAAGCCGCGCGGGCCTACCAGCAGTACTCCGAGATCGCCGGTGACGTCGGCAAGGCGGTGTTCCTCGGCGGTCTGATGAGCCGCAACCAGGTGCTTTTCTACCGGCTCCTGCTCAACCATCTGCCGGAGATGCTGCCGATCGTGTACACCCCGACCATCGGCACCATGATCCAGCGGTTCAGCCGTGAGTTCCGGCGACCGGGCGGGGTCTACCTGTCCGTCGACGACCCGGACGGCATCGCCGACACGCTGCGCAACTACGGACTCGGCGCCGACGATGTCGATCTCATCGTGGTCACCGACGGCGAGGGCATCCTCGGCATCGGCGACTGGGGCGCCGGCGGGATCGCCATCGCGATCGGCAAGCTCGCCGTCTACACCGCCGCGGCGGGGATCGACCCCACCCGGGTCGTGCCGGTGGTGCTCGACGCCGGCACGAACAACCCCGGACTCCTCGATGACCCGTTCTACGTCGGGAACCGGCACCCCCGCGTCGGCGACGAGCGCTACCACGCCTTCGTCGATGCGTTCGTGCAGGCTGCGACCACGATGTTCCCCCGCGCGCTGCTGCACTGGGAAGACCTTGGCACGAACAACGCCACCCGCATCCTGCGGCGCTACCGCGACTCGATCTGCACCTTCAACGACGACATGCAGGGCACCGGCGCCGTCGCGCTCGCCGCCGTGCTGGCCGGCTCTAAGGTGTCCGGGACGCCACTGAGGGAGCAGCGCGTCGTCGTGTGCGGCGCGGGGACGGCCGGGATCGGGATCGCCGGCCAGATCCGGGACGCCATGGTGCAGGACGGGTTGCCGAAGAATGCCGTGGCGCAACGGATCTGGGGCCTGGGTCGCGGCGGTCTCCTGGTCGAGGGCCAGCCGCGGATGCGGGACTTCCAGCGGCCCTACGCCCACCCCTGCGCCGAGGTCGCGAACTGGCGTCACGACGCGCCCGGCGGGGGCATCGACCTGCTCGAAGTCGTCCGAAGGGCCCGCCCGACCGTCCTGATCGGCACGTCCGGAACCCCGGGGGCGTTCAGCGAGGATGTGATCCGGGAGATGGCACGACACGTCGAGCGACCAGTCATCCTGCCGCTGTCCAATCCGACGAGCCTGGCCGAGGCGGTGCCGGCCGACCTGCTCAGGTGGACCGACGGCCGGGCGCTCATCGCGACCGGCAGCCCCTTCCCGCCGCTAACCCACGAGCGCACCACCTACGTCACCGCGCAGGCCAACAACGCGCTGGTGTTCCCGGGTCTGGGTCTCGGCACTATCGTCAGCGGCGCCCGGCTCGTCACCGACGGCATGCTCACCGCATCGGCACACGCCGTGGCCGACCTCGTCGATGCGAGCACGCCCGGCGCCCCGCTGCTGCCTGAGGTCAATGACCTCCGAGCGGTCTCAGCCGTCGTGGCGGAGCGGGTCGCGGCGGCCGCGGCAAAGGAGGGCGTGGCGCGGATCGAGCGGCGCGGCTGGGCGACCGCGGTCGAGGCGGCGATGTGGAACCCGGAGTACCGACCGCTGCGGCCAGCAATGAATGCGTAAGGTGATGAAGATCAGGAAGATGCTCCTAGCCGCGACGGTGGCGGTCACCACCGCGTGCTCCACCGTCGCGCCGCAGGACGTCACCTGGACGGCTTACGGCGGGAACGTTGGCAGTGGACGCTACTCGGACCTTCGGGACATCGGGCCGGGCAACGTCGCGCGACTCGAGGTTGCCTGGACTTATCACACCGGCCACGCGAGTCTCGAGGCCGCAGCCAAGGGCAAGGAGGCATTCGAGGCGACGCCGATCGTCGCGGACGGGCTTCTGTTCGTCAGCACGCCCTTCAACCGGGTCATCGCGCTCGACGCCGAAACCGGCTCGGAGCGCTGGCACTTCGATCCCAAAATCGATCGAACAGCACAGTTCTCGGAGGTGACGTCGCGCGGCGTGTCGACGTGGCTGGATGGACGCGCGGCAGCGAATGCACCGTGTCGCCGCCGGATCGTGTTCGGCACGCTCGATGCGCGCCTGTTCGCGGTCGACGCGATGACCGGGCACCGATGCGGCGACTTCGGCCGTGACGGCGAAGTCAGCATGAAAGACGGCTTTCGTGTCCTCAGTCCACGCGACTACCAGGTGACGTCGCCGCCGGCCATCATCGGAGATCTCATCATCGTCGGCTCAGCAATCGGCGACAACCGCGCGGCGGATCTTGAGCGAGGCGTCGTTCGTGCCTATGACGCGCGAACGGGCGCGCTTCGCTGGACCTGGGATCCGATTCCGGCGACCGCAGATGATCCTGCGGCGAAGACGTGGGAAGGCGAGAGCCGGACGCACACCGGCGCGGCGAACGCGTGGTCCGTTATCACCGCGGACGAGGAACGCGGCCTGGTGTTCGTGCCGACGAGCAGCCCGAGTCCCGATTTCTATGGCGGAATGCGCCTGGGCGACAACCGCTACGCAGACTCCATCGTTGCCCTGCAGGCCGCGACGGGGAAGGTGGCATGGGACTTTCAGGTGGTGCACCACGACGTGTGGGACTACGACGTGCCATCGCAGCCGGTGCTCGCGACGATCACGAAGGACGGCCGGCGCGTTCCGGTGGTGCTCGCAGGCACGAAGATGGGGCATCTGTTCGTGCTCGATCGCGCGACCGGCCAGCCGGTGTTTCCGGTGGAAGAGCGGCCGGTGCCGCAGACCGACGTGCCGGGCGAGCGCACCTCGCCGACCCAACCGTTCCCCACGCATCCCCGCCCGCTCGTGCCGCAAGGGCTCACGGCGGATCAGGTGTGGGGCACCAATGATGCAGATCGTGACTGGTGCCGCGCCGAGCTCGCGCGCCTGCGCTCGGACGGGATGTTCACGCCGCCCACGATGCAGGGATCGCTGGTCTTTCCCGGAAACATCGGCGGCATGCACTGGGGCGGCTTCGCCTTCGATCCCCATCGCGAGCGCGTCATCGTCAACACCAATCGCCTCGCCACGATCGTGCGGCTCATTCCCCGCGACAAGGAATCCGACGCGCCGAATGACCCCTCGAACAATCGGCTTGCGGGCCAGTTCGGGCGGCAGGCCGGCACGCCATTCGCGATGTTCCGCTACCCGTTTGTGACGCCCGGCAGGGTTCCGTGCACCCCACCGCCGTGGGGCGTGGTGAGCGCAGTCGATCTGCACTCCGGGCGGGTGAGCTGGGAGGTGCCGCTGGGGAACATGACTGGCACGCCCGACGGCGAGAAGCTCGGTTCGCTCAACTTTGGTGGGGCGCTGATCGCCGGCGATCTCGTGTTCATCGGTGCCGCCATGGACCAAGAGCTGCGCGCGTTCGACATCGAGACGGGTCGTCTGCTCTGGAAGGGCGCGCTGCCGGCGAGCGCGCAAGCGACGCCGATGACGTATCGCGTCGGCGGCCGGCAGTTCGTGGTGATTGCCGCCGGCGGGCATGGGACGCTCGGGACGAAGACGGGCGATGCGGTGGTGGCATTCGCGCTGCCGGCCAAGCCCACGAAGTGATCGGTGCGGGAAGTCACTGCCGGCGCCACGGGCCGGTGATCGCGAACATGGTGCCCGGGGATTGCAGGTTGGCGAAGAGGATCCGCCGGTCCAGCGAGTAGGTCGGCCCGGTGAACTCGTTGTCGTCGATGTCGTTGCGGGCCAGCGGGAAGGTCCGGCCGTCGGCGGTGACCCCGACGAGGTGCTGGATGCCCTGCCCGTCCTCGGCCAGCACCAGACCGCCGTAGGGCGAGACGGTGATGTTGTCCGGGCCGTCGAACGCGCCGTCAACGGCCGGGTTCGGGTTGACCGCGAACCGCAGCCGCAGGGTGAGCGTCGAGCGCCTGGGGTTGTAGAACCACACCTGCCCGTCATGAGGGACCGGGCTTTCGACCCGGGCGAAGCTGGTGACGATGTACGCGCCGCCGTCGCCCCACCACGCGCCCTCCAGCTTGCGCGCCCGGGTGATGTCGGTGTCGGTGAGCTGCTGGCGGGTGGGGGTAGTGGCGGCGTCCCGGTCCGGGACCGGAACCCAGGTGATCGAATAGACGGTGCCGATCTCGGTCGCCCGGGACAGGTCGTCGACGTGCGCGCCCGCAGCGTCGCGGGCCTCCATCGCGCCGAGCGTGCCGGCGGTGGCGCTCAGCGCGCGCAGCCGGCTTCTGCCCCGCGGGAGGTCTTGCGGGGCCTCCCAGCGGTAGAGCAAGCCGTTCGGGCGGGAGGCGTCCTCGGTGAGGTAGATGTCGCCGGTCCTCGGGTCCACCGCGGCGGCCTCGTGGTCGAACCGGCCCAGTGCCTTGATCGGCTGTGGGTCACGGTTAGCGGCCCGATCGTAGGGATCGACCTCGAAGACGTACCCGTGGTCCTTGGTAGCGCCGTCTTCGCCGGCCCTCGTGTCGGTTTCCTCGCAGGTCAGCCACGTACCCCACGGTGTGACGCCGCCGGCGCAGTTCGTCGAAGTACCGGCTAAGCCGACGTACTCGCGAATCCGGCTGCCGTCCCGGCTGGTCTGCACGACGGTGCAACCGCCGGCCATCCCTGAGTCGTAGACCAGCCCGTCCAGGTGCGGCACCGGGAACTCGGCACTGGCCAACGGGTCGCCAATCTCATGGTTGTTCACCAGCGCGGTGCCGCCACCGCGCAACCTGAAGGCACCGGTGCCGTCGTGGGCGCCCGGCGTGGGCTCGCCGGACTCGAGTGTGGTCACCCCGGCCTGGGTGACAATCGAGTAGCGGAAGCCCTCGGGCAGCGCGAGCCGCCCGGCCGGGTCGGGAACCAGCGGGCCGTAGCCGGGCTCAGCGGGAGCGCCGAGCGCTCCCGGAGCGGTGAGCAGCATGTCTGTGCTTCCAATCAGCAGCACCCCCGCTCCAGCCAGGGCGGAGCGGTTCATGAAGTCGCGGCGTGACAGCGCCATGCGAGATCCCCAATCGGGTGAATAATAAGGCGCTGGTCACGATGGGTTAGCAAAGTGACGGAGGTATGAACGGTGAGAGAGCAGCTGCTGACCTTCCGGGGAGCGGGGTATCAACACCGCGCGCGCGTAAGCGCGCCGCAGCCCACGGAACTCACGAGCTCGATGGCGCCCGCTCGAGCGCAGCGAAGGGGGTGACCAGGCCGTCGCGGATCACCTGCACCGTTTGCCGGCGGCGGCGGAAAAGCTGCCCGATCGCCAGCGCGATATAGACCGCGGACAGTACGATGATCACCGCCTGGTTCACCGCCTGCGGTGCCGTGATGCTCACGACGAACTGCACGCTGAACAGCGACAGCAAGGCCAGCGCGCCCTTGGTCGTCAGGCTCAGATTCACCAGGATCGCCACTGCGAACAGTGACTGCGCGGCGGTGAGCAGCAGCTCCAGGCGCTGCTGGGTATCGATCGGCAGGCCGTCGGTAGTCCCTGAGGACAGCGCGAACACCACCGGGATGGTGCCGACGAGCAGTGTCCACTGATTGACCTTGCTGGACAGCAGGGTGCCCAGCGAGTTTGATGCCATCAGTCGCCAGGCGTACAGGCACGCCACGATCAGCTCGGGAGACTCGCTGGCCAGCGGCGCGACCCACTGCACGAGCAGGAACTGGTCGATGCCAAGTTCCTGCCCGGTGGACACCAGCCCCTCGGAGAAGTGCTCGGCGGTCGCCAGGATCATCAGCCCCGCCAGGGCGAAGAACGTGATGACGAGCGTGCGGCGACGCCGGCGGGGCTGCTCGCCGACCCACGCGGACACCCCGGCCAGCTCGGGTCTCTCAGCTGGTGCTTTCGACAGCCGCCAGACGTAGAGCAAGAAGATCATGACCAGCACACCGGCGTCGATCAGGGTGAGGGTGCTGCGCAGCGGCAAGGTGAGCGAGTACAGCGTGGCGATACCCAGGAAGACGACCTCGGCCGACATTGTGGGAGCAAGCTTGACCTCGCCGGGAAGGGTATCGTCATCCGGCTCGCCACCGGCCCTCCGGTTACGTAGCGCCGCCCAGGTCGCGACCAGTACCACCAGCGGCCAGCCCACACCGACCAGCACTCGGTTGGCGCCGGTCATGTTCGCCAGCGCCAGCGAGCACGGATTGGCGCCGCCCGCGTTGGGCACGCAAGCGCCGTTCTCCTCGTAGACCTGCCCGGCCTGGTAGGTGAAAACGAAGTCGACCGCGTACTCCGGCAGCACCGCCAGCAGCGCCAGCAGGGCCAGCGCGAGCCCGGCGCTGACATCGACCTGGGCCGCCTCGGCGGCCCAGGCCAGCACGAATGCGGCACCCACGATCGCCACACCGAAGACCACCGAGGCCAGCAGCGGGTGCATCTCAAGGTGCGGCAGGCCCAGATAGTCGGCGGCGCCCAGGTACGCCCCGGGAAGGCTCGCCACCAACGCGAGGATCAGTTGCAGCGGTAGCCGTGGACGCCTCGATGGCACTGCCGTCACACGGTAAAGTGTCTCAGATCGTCTCCCGGGCAAACCTGCGCCGGTGGGTTGAGGTGCGACCGCGTGCTCGAGGCATTCCAAGGTGGCCCGGACAGGCCCTGTGGGCCTTCTCGACTATGTTCGGGCATCTGCACGGAGATCAGGCTGGGCAGTGTCGTGCCGGCCCCACACTGAGATGAGGGGCGGCGTGGCGATGTCGAGCTGCCCGGCGTCGATCGCGGCGAGGTGCTCGGCGATCTCCTCGGGCGTGGCCAAACCTTGTGCGACGAGCACGTCCCTGACCTGGTTGATGTTTGCCCTGTCAAGGGCTGCGCCGGCCGGCAGAGCGACCGGGAAGTACGCATCGGCGGCGACCTCCGACAGCCCCCGGGCACGGAGCAACCGCGGCAGCAAACGGCCGTATTCGAGATCTACGCCGCGCTGAGACAGCAGCGCTAGGAAGCCGTCTCGCAGTTTGTTGGCTCGGTGCTGCACAGGAAGTCCCCCGTCGAGACAGGCCAACGGCTGCAGAGCGCTGTCGAAGTCTTCGATGAGCAGCCAGGCACCTGGTCGCAGCGCGGCAACCATTCGCTCCAGAGCTAAGTCCCGATCCGGTAGGTGGGTCAGCACGAGCCGGGCGTGCACGAGGTCGAACCGGCCACTCGGCGGCTCATCGTGCGCGACGTCATGGTTGCGCACCTCGACCTGCCCGCCGAGGTCACCGGTGATCCAGCCGATGTCGATATCCGTGGCCAGGACGTGTCCGGTCGGGCCGACCCGAGCGGCCAGCCAACCGGGTACCGAGGGTCCGCCTGCCCCGACTTCCCAGCACCTCCAACCGCGGTCCACTCCCAGCGTTTCGAGATGCCGGAAGGTCACCGGATTGAAGATCGCAGACAGGGCATCGAAGCGTCTCCCAGCATCGTGCGCGCGGTTGTCCAGCAGGTACTCGCCAGCACACATCGGGCCTCCGCTCGCTTCCTGGCGTGTCAGTCATGGTGGTCCCCCTGAGATCGGGTGCACAGCACCAGTTTTACCCACCGTGGGACGGCTGGGCGCCGGTAGCGGTTACCCAGAGAACGGCGTTCGGCACCCATCTCTGCGTCGACACACCGGGCACGACGGACTGACACACGGGGCGTGGGGGCCGGTAGGATTGCCATCCGCACCCGTTTCCGGTGCCCGGAGGACCATGACCCCGCCCCGCACCCGTCTACTGGTGGTCGGGCTGTTGCTCGTCACGGTGATCGTCGCAGCGCTGGTGCTGCCGGTGCCCGACGCCTTGCAGATGCGGGCCTGGGCCCAGTCGGTCGGCGCCACCGCACCGATACTGTTCCTGCTCGGGCAGACTCTGGTGACTGTCGCCCCGATCCCCCGCACCGTGTTCACCCTCGCCGCGGGGTTGCTGTTCGGTCCTCTGCTGGGGGTGACCCTGTCACTCGCGGGGACCACGTTGTCCGCGGTGCTGGCCTTCGTTGCGGTCCGCTGGCTAGGGCGGGACCTGGTGGAACCCCACCTCGACCGTGGCGTGCTGCGCGCGATCGACGCGCGGCTGCGCCATCGTGGCTGGCTCGCTGTGACGTCGCTGCGGTTGATTCCGGCGATACCGTTCTCGGTGCTCAACTATTGCAGCGCGGTGTCGTCCATCCGGTTCCGCGACTACCTCGTGGGCACCGTGGGCGTGATACCCGGCTCGGTGGCGATCGTCGTGCTCGGCGACGCGTTGACCGGGACCACCTCACCGGCGTTGCTCGCGGTCTCGCTGGCGGGCGCAGCCATCGGGATGGTCGGCCTGATCGTTCAAGCTCGCAGTGCGACTCTGAAACCCCCGGTGACCGTGCCCAAGTGACCCGCGAGCAGCCGGTGCCCCACCGAGGTGCGGCTGATACCCAGGGGCGCAAGACTTCCTCGTGTGACGTCACGCAACCAGGGAAAGGCCACACCGGAATGAGACCGGCAATGAGCACTGCCGACCGTGAGCACGCCGTCCTCGACTCCGTCCCCACCGAGTTGTTCATCAACGGGCGGTGGCGACCCGGCAGCGGCGGGAAGACCTTCGATGTCGAGGACCCGTCCACCGGCAAGGTGCTGCGGGCGGTCGCCGACGCCACCCCCGAGGATGGGATGGCCGCCTTGGACGCCGCGGTCGCCGCCCAGGCCGGCTGGGGGCAGCACCCGCCGCGGGAGCGTGGTGAGATCCTGCGCCGCGCCTACGAGCTGATGATGCAGCGCCAGGACGACCTCGCGCTGCTGATGACACTGGAGATGGGCAAGCCGCTGGCCGAGTCCCGGGCCGAGATCGCCTACGCCGCGGAGTTCTTCCGCTGGTTCGCTGAGGAGGCGGTGCGGGTCGACGGCGGGTTCGCCACCGCGCCCAACGGCTCGGGCCGATTCCTCGTGATGCGCCAGCCGGTCGGGCCGTCGCTACTGATCACCCCGTGGAACTTCCCGGCCGCGATGGGTACCCGCAAGATCGGCCCGGCGGTGGCGGCGGGATGCACGATGGTACTCAAGCCGGCCAGCCTGACCCCGCTGTCGATGCTCGCCCTGACCGGCATCCTGGCTGAGTGCGGGCTGCCCGATGGGGTGCTCAACGTCGTGCCCACCGCCAGCTCGGGTCGGCTGATGGAGCCGCTGATCCGGGACGGCCGGGCCCGCAAGCTGTCCTTCACCGGCTCCACCGAGGTGGGCCGCAGGCTGCTGGAGCAGTGTGCCGAGCAGATCGTGCGGACCTCGATGGAGCTCGGTGGCAATGCGCCGTTCCTGGTCTTCGCCGACGCCGACCTCGATGCTGCGGTCCAGGGGGCGATGGTCGCGAAGATGCGCAACATCGGCGAGGCGTGCACCGCCGCCAACCGCTTTTACGTGCACGTCGAGGTCGTCGACGAGTTCTCCCGCCGGCTGGCTGAGCAGATGGGGTCGCTGCGCATCGGTCGTGGCAGTGAGGAAGGTGTGCAGGTCGGCCCGCTGATCGAGGCCAAGGCGCGGGAGAAGGTGCAGCACTTGGTCGACGACGCGGTCGTGCGTGGCGCTCGGGTACTCGCCGGTGGCCAGCCGGTGGACAGTCCGGGCTACTTCTACCGCCCGACCGTGCTCGTCGACGTGCCGCCGGACGCCGAGATGGCCAGCACGGAGATCTTCGGCCCGGTCGCGCCGATCACCCCGTTCACCGACGAAGATGAGGTCCTGGCGGCCGCCAACAACACCCCGTTCGGCCTGGTCAGCTACGTCTACACCGAGGACCTGCGCCGTGCCCTGCGGGTTTGTGAGCGGCTGGAGGCCGGCATGGTGGGGCTGAACCAAGGCTTGGTGTCCAACCCGGCGGCGCCCTTCGGCGGCGTCAAGCACTCCGGGCTGGGCCGCGAGGGCGGCACCATGGGCATCGAGGAGTTCCTCGAGACCAAGTACGTAGCCCTCGCCACGACCTGGTGATCAGCGGGCTGCGCTACGCCTCTAGGCTCGACCAAGGAAGGAGCGCACGGTGGGTGAGCACGATCCAACCCGTGACGGTGATGTTCACCCGGACACCGCCAGGCGGCTCGACCCGAAGGAATTTGAGAAGTCCGGTCAGACCTCCACACACGATGACGGTGATGACGACGGTGGGGATGACGATTGAGCGGCTTGTCGCTGAGTTGGATGCGGCCGACGCGGTGCCGGTGGCGTGGCGGGCAGCGTTTCTGGCGGTGCCCCGACATGCCTTCCTACCACCACAGGTGTGGGTGGACGATGAGGACGGGAAACCACAACCTCTGAGCTGTGACGACGACCCCGACCAGTGGCTGGAGACGGCCTATCGCAATGTGCCGATCCTGATCCAGTTCGATGACGGCACGACCAGGTGGCCGGATACCAGCGGCGAGTTGTGCACCAGCTCGGCCAGTAAGCCGGATCTGGTGCTGAGCATGCTGGCCGCCCTGGAGGTCCACGAGGGTCATACCGTGTTGGAGATCGGCACCGGGACCGGCTACAACGCCGCGCTGCTGGCCGCTCGCCTCGGTGCGCCCAACGTGACCACGGTCGAGATCGACCCCGGGTTGGCCACCGCTGCCCGCGCGGCGTTGGACGCCAGCGGGTGTCCGGTGACCGTGGTGACCGGCGATGGCGTCCGGGGCCATCCGGACCGGGCTCCCTATGACCGGGTGATCGCCACCGCCGCCGTCCGGGTCGGTGAGCTTCCCTACTCCTGGGTGGCCCAGACCAGACCGGGTGGGGTGATCGTGACCCCGATGCGGACCGACTTCGGCGGCAGCGTGCCCCTGGTGCGCTTCACCGTGGAAGACAACGGCACCGCGACCGGCCGGCCCGTCGGCAGGGTCGGTTTCATGGCCGTGCGCGACCAGCGCACCCCGGAGTGGACCCTCGATCACCTCGACCCCCAAGACCCAACCGCCGAGGTCTCCACCACCACCCTCAAGCCCTGGCGCGTCGCCGAGAACCACGACGTCCGATGGGCCATCGGCACGCGGGTAGCCCGCTGCGTCTGGGAACACCAGCCACCCACCGAGGATCAGGACCACCACCTGCTGTGGCTGCTCGACCCGATGGGCCGATCATGGGCCGTCGCTCGATACGACGGCTCACGCAACTCTCGCCAGATCCGCCAGCACGGCCCCCGCCGCTTGTGGGACGAGGTCGAGGCCGCATTCCGCTGCTGGGCAGCCGCCGGGAAACCACCACTGGACCGGTCACAGATCACCATCACCCCAGACAGCCAAACCGTCTCGTGAGCAATCGGGCTGCTCTACACCGGCCTGCGAGTCGAAGAGTCGGGCCGGAAACTCGCGGAGATCCACTTCGAGGGGGCCGCAGCTTGGCCGGTATCCTACAGCGCACCGAAACAAACAATGCTACATCTGGGCACGGCGAAACGGAGGAATGTTCAGTGTTGGCGACGGCGCTAAGGCGACCTGTATCACCTGGCGGGAGGCGGGGCAGTGGCAGCGGCGAATAAGCAGCTTCGAACGGCGCGGGAACGCACCGCCTCACTCACCTACCCGGAGGACTGCCTGTCCCGGCAAGAACTCGCCGAGCTGGTCAACACCTACATCTGGGACCACCACAACAAAAAGAAGGTGGAACTGACCGCAAATTATATCGGCAAGCTCGAACAAGGGAAAATCCGGTGGCCTGGTAAGTTGTACCGAGAAGCCCTCCGGGCGATCCTGGGTGTCTCGACCGACGCCGCGCTGGGGTTCGTCAACGCCCGACGCGCGGTGGTGAAGCTGGCAGGCGTGGACCGTAGACAGTTCCTCCGCACCACCCCAGGCATGGGCGCTCTCGCCGCCCTGGGGCCGGTGGCGGCGCTGTGGGAGGGCAGCGAACCCACGCCGATCCCGCATCGGATCGGCGCGACCGAGATCGAGCAGATCCGCACCGCTACGCAGGTGTTCGTGTCATGGAGCGGCACCTACGGTGGCGGATTGGTCCGCGAGGCCGTCATGGGCCAATTGCACTGGTCGGCCCGCCTGCTGGAGGCCACCTGCCCGGACCGGCTGCGTCCCGAGCTGTACTCCGCAGTCGGTGCCCTCGCCAAGACCGCCGGGTACATGGCCCAGGACGCCAACGCCCAGGAGGAGGCCCGCCGGGTGTACCGCTTCGCGCTGACCTGCGCCGAGCAGGCCCAGGACTGGCCCCTGCGCGCCGAGATCCTGTCGAGCATGGCGAAACAGGAAATCTTGGCCGGGCATCCCGATGACGGGCTCACGCTGGCCGAACAGGCTCTGGTCCGCGCTGATCGGCTCACTCCGACCGGACGGGCGCTGCTACACACCCGTCGGGGCCGCGCGCTGGCCAAGATGCGCCGAGTCAACGAAACACTGACTGCCATCGGCACCGCCGATGACCACTTCGCGCACTTCACCCCGGACAATGAGCCGCCGGTCATGTCCTACTACAACACCGAGCGTCATGGCCTACTCACCGGGCATTCCCTGGTTGACCTGGCGATACTGGGCCGCGACCCTAGCGAAGCCACCGACCGACTCACGGCGGCAGTGGCCGGGTTCACCGGCACCGGTGACACCCGCCCCCGGGCGATCTGCCTGACCAAGCTGGCCAGTCTCACGATGGTCACCGGAGACCCGCTCCAAGCCGCCGCCATTGGACACGCGGCCTTGGACATCGTCGGCACTATCCGCTCTCACCGCGCCGCCGATGAACTGCGCGAACTGGCCCGCTACGCCGCCGCGCATCAGCACCTTGACGAGGTCGCGCATCTGCGACAACGGATCGGCACCCTCCTGGCGGGCTACCGATAGCCCGTGGGGGGCGAATCCTCCCTCAATCCTCCCTTGACATCCACGTGATCATGTGTATCCGTGCGTGTCCTGAGGCGGGAGAGTTCACGTCCACGCCGTCACTCTTCACCTCTATCTCAGGGTGGCGGTGAGTGGCGGCGGCCCCGCTTCTGGGTGACAAACGGAGCGGGGCCGCCCGCCTTCCACACGCCAAGATCGGAGGAACTGTGGACCGGGACCACGCCCTGCGGCAAGCGTGTCTGCGGGTGCCTGATCCTCAGTTCCCTGCGAAGATCCCGGCTGGCCGCCGGTCGAGCTGCCCCGCACCGCGATCCGGTCGTGTCGGGGTCTGATAAAAGGATTGGAACAGGATCTGGCGGTAGGGCGCTCGCCCGGCACTGCGGTGCCTGCCAGAGCTCAATCCGTCTGGACGGAGCGGGGGAGGAAACTGGCCGGATGGCTAAGAAGTACGAGCTACTCACCACCCGGCTGATGGAGTTGATCACGGCTCGGTCGCCGCTGGTAACCACCCGTCTGGAGCACGACGTCCGACTCCTCGGCCGCAGCGGGAACTGGAACCGGATCGACGTCATCTGGGAGTTCCTGACGCCTGACGGCACCCCGCGGCGGGTCATCATCGAGTGCCGCAGGCGAGGCCGTCCGATCGAGAACGGAGCCCTGCACCAGTGGCGTGGTGTCGTCGACGACGTCACCACGCCGGAGATGCCGACGATCGGCGTCATGGCCACGCTCACCGGCTACCAGCAGGGTGCGAAGAACGTAGCCAACACCTACGGCGTGGTTATTCTCCAGTTGCGCGAGCCCACCGAGGTCGACCTGGCAAGCAGACTCACCGAGGTCACCCTGCAGCTTTCCGTGAGGGAGCTGGGCGACATCAGCGAGCCCGTCATCGCGCCGCACCCGGTGACCCACACCTTCACCCCGCCCGTGGTCCTAGCGCTCAGCGGCACGCCGCTGGCGCGCATCAGCAGCGTCTCAGCCACCCTCGGGGAAGTGGAGCTTCCCCAGGACCACATCGTGCTCGACGGCCGCGCGCTGGCCTGGATGATCGCCAACGTCCTCGACAGCACGAGACTGTGGTTCACCGACACTGATCTCCACGTCACCACCGACACCGACACCGAGCCGGTGGTCACCGACGTGGTATTGGGAAGACCGAAGACGAAACCGGGGTCCTGACCGAACTTCCGAGATTTCTTGATCAGTTGTGATGCTTTCGCTGGTGAGGGCAGGGGTTGGGGGTGTATGACCTAACTGGATAGTGCTGCGCCGGGCTTTGGGTCGGCCTCCGGTGGAGGGGTAGATCAGCACGGTCTCCTGGATGGCGGCGAGGTGGTCGAGGAGGTCGCGGACCGGCAGGTGGATCCAGGCATGGTGGGCGCAGCGTCGCATGAGGTGGGCGATCTGCGGGCCAGCACGCAGGTGAAGACGTGCACGCGGGGTCCACAGTGATGTATCAGCGAGAACGAGACCACGTGTGGGCTTTGAGTTGGCGGAATCCGGACCCGCGTCAGAAAGGGTTTAGCTGTCGTAGACACCGAGGCTTATCCGGTGCAAGCCGGCGTTGCCCAGCGCCAAGTCGATGACGAGCCGGGTGATCTCGGTTCCGTAGCCCTGACCGAACACGTGCGGCCCGGCGAGCCGCCCAATCCGCCCGGTCGTGGTGCTCCTGTCTGGTGGCGAGCCACGTCTCGATCGTGGGACGGTCGACCATCGCATGGCTGCCGGTGGGGCGGCTGACCTCTGGGTCCGCCAGCGCCGCGAGATAGTCCTCAACGACGACCGGAGTAAGGGGCTCAAGCCGGACCCGTTGCCCGGTCAGGACGGGGTGGTCCCGAAACACGTCGGATGCGATCACGAAATCACTCAACCACCGATCACGGCTGGTATTGCGATGGCTCAGCGGACCTCGATCCGGACGAGGTATCCGCTCGACCTGGCCAACCGGATGTCCCGGGTCACGAGCGGGCAGTCGAGCGCCTCGGCCAGGGCTACATAGGCTGCGTCGTACGCAGACACATCGTCGCGGAGCTGGAACGCCCGCCGCCGAAGGGAGTCACCTGACGGCCAGCGTCGCACCTCCAGGTCGTCGAAGTCGGTCAAGACATCCTCGACCCTGGCGGCGTTGAGATTCCCGCATAGTACCTCAATATAAATACAAAACGCATTTGACGTTGTGGTTAGGCGACCCCAGGTATTCGTTGTACACGGTGTGCCCAGACTGCGAGCAGGGCTTCGTCGTGGCTGATGGCGAGCACTCCGGCGCCGGTCTGGGCGGTGTGCGTGGTGACCACGTTGACGAGGGCAGCGGTGGTGGAGGCGTCGAGCATGGCGGTCATCTCGTCACAGATCAGGTACCGCGGTTGGAGGATGAGGGCGCGGGCGAGGCAGGCTCGTTGCAGTTGGCCGTCGCTGACCTCGTGTGGCCGGCGGCTGAGCAGCTCGGTGGACAGGCCGACGCGGTCGGTCAGCTCTGCGGTCTGGTACTCGTCAACCGGCCGCTGGCAGGCTCTCAGTGGTTCGACGATTGCTTGGCGGAGCGTGAGCCGGGGGTCGACGGACAGGCGGGGTTGTTGGAAGACCACGCCGATGGCGGTGCGTTGCTGGCGTGGCGCCCGGTAGCGCACCCCCGCTGCGGTTACTCCGTCGATGTCCACCTGGCCGGACCACGGGGCCAGCAGCAAGGCCAGTACCCGGGCCAGGGTTGATTTGCCGCAGCCGCTGGGCCCAGCGAGCCCGACGACCTCGCCAGGTGCGATCTCGATGTCGACCGCTCGCAGCACCGGATGGTTCCGGAGGTAGCCGGCTTCAATGCCGGTGCCGGTCAGCATGGCGCCGGGTGGCAGGCGAGCTGACGTTCGCCGTGCCGGTGCAGCTCAGCTGTGTTCGTGCAGTGGGCGCGGACTGGGCAACGTGGCCGGAATGCGCAGCCGGCGGGCAGCGCGGTCAGCTCGGGTGGGTCCCCGGGGATCGCGGTGAACCCCCGGTCGGGCAGCGCGGCCAGCAGCCCGCGGGTGTAGGGGTGCCAGGGGTCGCTGAACATCGCGTCGGCGGGGCCGTACTCCACGATCCGGCTGGCGTACATCACGGCCAGGTCGGTCGCCACCCGGCGGGCGGCACGGAGGTCGTGGGTGATCAGCAGCACCGCGTGCCCGTCAGCGGCCAGCGCGGCGAGCTGGTCGACGGTGCGGTCCACCAGCGGGCGGTCCAGCCCAGCGGTGGGTTCATCGGCGAGCACCACCGAGGGGTTCCCGGCCAGCGCGGATGCGACCCCAACCCGTTGCGCCATCCCCCCGGACAGCTCATGTGGGTACCGATGCAGCACGTCAGGATCCAACCCAGCCCGCACAACCAGCTTCTTGGTGGCGCCGCTATTCGGCTCCGAATAGTGCCTGGCTCGGGGCCGAAACCGCGATTCGGCTCCGAATAGCGGCGCGGACAGCTCGCGGACGGCTTCGGTTAGTTGGGTTGCGATGCGTTGGACGGGGGTGAGGTGGGTGGCGGCCGACTGGGGCACCAGGCCGATCAGCCGGCCCCGGACTCGGCTTTGCAGGAGTTGCTCCGGGGCGCCCAGCAGCTCGATCCACGCTTCTTCGCCGGTTGCGAGCAGCGCCCGGCCACGTACCTCGGCGTTGGCTGGCAGCAGCCCCAGCAACGACGCGGCCAGCACTGACTTGCCGCAGCCGGATTCCCCGATCAGGGCCAGTATCCGCCCCGCGGACAGCTGCAGCGAGATGTCGGTAACCGCGCTGACGATGCCGTGCCGGCCGTGCGGGCCGAGCAGGAACCGGACAGACAGCTCCTCGACGTCCAGCAGCGCCGGCGCAGTCATAGCGCAAGCTCCGAGCGCCGCCGGGGTACCGAGCGGTCCCGCCACCAGCCGCCGATTGCGGCCACCGCCAGGGTGGTGGCTACCAGCAGCGCCGAGGGAAACAGGACGATCCACCAGGCGCCGACCAGGACGCCCTCGCGACCTTCGGTGAGAATGTTTCCGATGCTGGCCAGGTGCGGGGGCAGGCCCAGCCCGAGGAAGCTCAGCGCGGTCTCGTGCCACACCGCGTGGGGCAAGATGAGGACCGCCGACAATGCGGCCTGGGGCACGATGGCCGGCAGCAGGTGGCGGCGCAGCACGCGGGTCTGGGTTGCCCCGCCGGAGATGGCTGCGTCGATGAAGGGGCGGTCCCGCAGCGAGAGCACCTCGGCACGCACGATCCGGGCGATCCCGGTCCAGTGAGTCAAGGCGATCGAGGCGACGACGGTCAGCAGGCTGCCCCGGTACAGCGCCACGATGATGATTCCGAGCAACAGGTGCGGCACCGAGTTGATCGTGTCGACCACCCGCATCAGCAACCGGTCGGGCCAGCCGCCCAGCACGCCGGACAGGGCACCGATCACGGCACCCAGCAGGGTGGAGATCACCGCGCACAGCACCGCGACCAGCAGCGACACCCGCAGCCCTGCGAGGCTGCGCAGCAGCACGTCGCGGCCGGCAGCGTCGGTGCCGAACGGGTGCTGCGCACTCGGTGCCAGCCGCACCGCGCGGTAGTCGATCAGCGTCTGGTCCAGCCCACCCAGCCAGGGCCCCAGCAGCGCTGCGGCTACCAGCCCGACCAGTGACACTACGCCGACTGCCAGGCGCACGCGGGCCCGCCCGAGCGCCCAGCGGCCGCGGGGCGTGCCGGCGCGCCGGCGGGCAGCGCTGCGCCACCCTGCGTCGGTGTCGGCGGGCCGCAGCGGCGGTGCGGCCAGCTCGGTGCTAGCCATCGGCGGCCACCCTCGGGTCGGCCAGCACCACGGCGACATCGGCCAGCAGGGAGCCGAGCAGCACCGCGGCGGTGGACAGCACGCCCAGCGCGGCCAGCATCGGGAAGTCGACCGCAAGTGCGGCGGTAACCACCGCCTCGGCCACACCAGGCCAGGAGAAGATCTCCTCTACTAGCACAGCCCCGGTGACCAGCTCGGGCACCCGGGCTCCGAGCAGCGTGACGAACGGCAGCAGCGCGGTGGGCAGCGCATGGCGCAGCACGACCCGCCACTCCGGCAGGCCGCGGGCCCGTGCGCCGGCGACATGGTCCTCGGCCAGCGCAGTCAGCAGGGAGGCCCGCAGGTGCAGGATCAGCCACGGGGTCTGGGACACACCGAGCACCAGCGCGGGCATGATCAGGTGTCGGGCGACCTGGTCGAAGCTGGCCGGGGCGCCCGGGCTGGTCAGCCCAGCCACCGGCACCCAGCGCAGGCTCAGCGCGAACAGCGCGATCGCGCCCAGACCGAGCACGAACGACGGGATGCCCTCCAGCGCGTGCGCCATCGCGGTCACGAACCGGTCGAGTAGCCCTCCTTGACGCCAGGCGGCAAGCACTCCGATCACCAGCGCGATCACGATCATGATGACCAGGCCGACCGAGACCAGCAGCAACGTCCACGGCAGCCGCTGCGTGATCACGTCGGCTACCGGCTGGCGAAACGCCCGGGACGTGCCCAGCTCCCCGGAGAGGATCCCGGTCAGCCAGCGCCACAGTTGAACGAACACTCCGTCATCCAGCCCGAGCTGGGCGCGTACCCGGGCGATGTCCTCGGCACTGGCGGTGAAGATGTCCACCCCGTAGTACTGGTAGATCGGGTCGAACGGCGACGCCGCACCCAGCAGGAAGATCCCCACCGCGACCACCACCAGCACGGGCAGCACGAATCCCAGCCGGCGCAGCACGAGCCACCCGACCGCCTGCCAACGACGCATGGTGGCATCTCTGGCCAGCGGATCTGGCCGGGTCATCGCTTCGGTGTCCAGTCCTCGAAGTTCCACAGCGCCCCCCAGGTCAACACGCCATGGCTGTGCGGGTCGACCACCTCGGTGTAGCCGTTCCACTTCTGCCGCATGACGTAGGAGTGGTCCAGGAAGACGAGGAACACGAATCCCGGGTCGGCGGCGTAGGCGCGTTGCCAGCTTTTGACCGCGGCGATCTGCTCGGCCGGATCGGTGGCCCGCCGGGCAGCCTCCAGTCCGGCGTCCACCTCGGCGTTGCGGTATGAGCCGGGGTTGTTGAAACCGTCCCCGCCGAAGCTGGAGTGCAGCAGCGGGTAGATCACCTGGTCCGGGTCCAGTTGGCTGCCGCCGCCCATCACCAGCGCGTCCTGGGTCAGCCGCGGCTCGATCGCCTCCCATCCGAGGCCTTCCAGCACGACCTCGATGCCGACCGCCTTGGCGTCGGACACCACCGCCTGGGCGAGGTCCTTGCGCACCGTGTCCGTCGCCGGGTACATCAGCGTGAAGCGGGCTGGTTGCCCATTGCGGGCCCGGATGCCGTCTGCACCGAGGACCCAGCCAGCGGCGTCGAGGATGCGGCCCGCTTCGGCGGGGTCGTACCGGAATTGGGCGGCAGGTTCCACATAGGAGTCGAGCACCGCCGGCACCGGGGTGGACGCGGGTACGCCCTTGCCTGCGAGCAGGGCGTCGATCATGCCCTGCCGGTTGACGGCGAGGTTCAAGGCCATCCTGATAGCCGGGTCGCCGGTCACCGGGTGGCTTGATGGCATGGTGACCGTGCGGTAGTCGGCGCTGCGGTGGTGCAACACCGCGAACTCGCCGCCCTCGAAGGTAGCGGCCAGTGCCGGTGGCAGCACCGTCGCGTCGAGGTCGCCGACGCGCATCTGTTGCGCGCGGGTGTTGTCGTCCTCGGCGAACACGACCGTGATCTTCTTGACCGGTGGTGCGCCGTCGAAGTAAGCCTCGTTGGCGACCAGGGTCATCGTGGCGCCTCTGCGCCACTCGGTGAGCTGGTAGGGCCCGGTTCCGATCGGCGCGGAGTTGAACGGCGAGCTCTCCAGCGGCGCCGGGGTGGCCAGCGCCTCGGACGGCATGATGCCCAGGTTGAGCCGGTTCGCGAACGGTGCGTACGGGTAAGCCAACTCGAACCGGACCGTCGATGCGTCGATCTTCTCGACGCCGGTGAGCATCGGGAAGTCCGAACTGACGGTCGAGGCGAAGGCCGGGTTCAGCACGGCGCGGTAGGTGGCCACCACGTCCTCGGCGTCGAACGCCGAGCCGTCGTGGAAGGTGACACCCTGGCGCAGCTGTACCGTCCACGACCGGCCGTCGGCGCCAGCGGTGGGAACCTCGGCGGCCAACGCCGGGACGACCTTCAGCGTCGCGTCGTGCTTGATCAGACCGTCGAACAGCTTCGACGCGCCCTCACCACCGAAACCGAGCAACGGGTTCAGCGCCTCCCACTCGTAACCCTCGCCGACCACGATGGTCTCCGTCGACGAGTCGGCTGCGGGCGGTGCTGGGCTACACGCCGACAACACCGAAACGATCAGGACGAACGGGACGAACAGGCGCCGCATCATGCGGTGACGGTATGTCGTTGCAAGTACAATGCAGTAGCCACCATATGGGGGAAGCATCGTCCAGACGTCGAACGATCGTCGCACTTGGCAATCAGGCCGCGCCGCCCTGCGTCTACCTGCCGGATCGACGCTCTGGGATACTCCGGGCTCACAAACGTGGTGGACAACGCTCGCGGGTAGGTTGCCTACGCCGGCAGTAAGGCCGCCAGGACAGGAATCACACGTGAGCACCCCCGCCGACCTCACCGCTACCGAGCTCATGGCTGCTTACCGCGCGGGCGAGCTGTCGCCGGTCGAAGCCACCCAGGATGTGCTGGACCGCATCGATCAGCTCGACCGGCAGGTGCGGGCATTCTGCTTGGTGGACGCCGACCGCGCGCTGGATGCGGCCAAGGCTTCGGAGCAGCGTTGGCAGCAGGGGCAGCCGCAGGGCCTGGTCGACGGCGTGCCGACGTCGATCAACGACATGTATCTCACCCAGGGGTGGCCTACCCTGCGCGGTTCGAAGGTGGTCTCTCCGGACCAGGAATGGCCGGTCGACGGCCCGCCGGTCGCCCGGCTGCGCGAGCACGGCGCGGTGCTGCTGGGCAAGACGGCGACCTCAGAGCTGGCCTGGAAGGGCGTCACCGACAGCCCACTGACCGGCGTCACGCTCAACCCCTGGGACACCAGCAGGACACCTGGCGGGTCCAGCGGCGGCAGCGCCGTCGCGGTGGCCCTGGGCATGGGGCCGCTGTCGATGGGTACCGACGGGGGCGGTTCGGTGCGTATCCCCGCGTCCTTCACCGGGACGGTGGCGATCAAGCCGACCTATGGTCGCGTGCCGCACTGGCCGGCCAGCCCCTCGGGCACCCTGGGATATGCCGGGCCGATGGCCCGCACCGCGGCCGACACCGCCCTGCTGCTCGACGTGGTCTCCGGGCCAGACGTCCGGGACTGCGCTGCGCTGCCACCGATCACCCGCTCCTACTCCGGCGCGCTGGACAGCGGTGTGCTGGGGCTGCGGATCGCGCTGAGCCCGACGTTGGGCTACGTCGACGTCGATCCGGACGTGGCCGACGCAGTGCAGACCGCCGCTTACGTGTTCCGGGACCTGGGTGCGGAGGTCGAGATCGCCGATCCGGGTCTCGTCGAGTGCGTGGATGATTTCCACGTGCTCTGGTTCACCGCGTTGGCCAAGGCTGTCGCGCGCCTGACCTCCCGCGAGCGTGAGTTTCTCGAACCCGGGCTGAGGGAGATCGTGACACAGGGCGAGCGCTGCTCTGCGCTGGACTACCTCACCGCCACCGCGACGAGAATGGCGATGGGCGCCACCATGGGGGCCTTCCATGAGCGTTACGACCTGCTGCTCACCCCGACGGTGCCGATCACACCGTTCGTTGCGGGTGAGGAGGTACCGATCGGATGGCACTCGCTGCGGTGGACCAGCTGGACCCCCTTCACCTACCCCTTCAACATGACCCAGCAGCCCGCCGCAAGCGTGCCGTGCGGGTGGAGCAGCACCGACCTGCCGATCGGGCTGCAGGTGGTGGGACCGCGACACGCCGACGATCGGGTGCTCGCCGCGTGCGCGGCCTACGAGCGCGTCGCACCCTGGGCCGACCGGCGTCCCCCGCTGCTGTACCGCTAACCCCCGCATGTCCGTTCCTCGTGCACGGTGTGTCCGTTCCTCGTGCACAGTGCCAGCCGGGGGCTTTCGCATAGCTCTAGCAGTAACTAGACTTCTGCCGTTACTCTGATGGGTGACCCTCACACGCGTCCGAGGAGGAGGGCATGACTACAGACACGATCGCCATGCATATGAGCGATGGCATCGTCAACGCCCCCGTCTCGGCGCTGTTCGGCCTCGTCGCGGTCGTTGGACTCGGCTACGCGCTGGTCCGCTCCCGCGCCAGCCAGAGCACCGACCTGAACGACCGCACCGCGCCGATGGCGGGCCTGGTCGCGGCGTTCATCTTCGCCGTGCAGATGATCAACTTTCCGATCCTGCCGGGGGTCAGCGGGCAT
>JBOHFU010000005.1:0-27492 GCA_050699675.1 Pseudonocardiaceae bacterium | reverse complement strand
ACCATGTCGAGGTTGGCGTTGTTCAGCGCGACCCGCATCCGGTGGGCGTGATCGTTGTTCTCGCAGAAGACGATGGTCTTGCCCATGCGGTCGGTGTCGTGGAGATACTGCGTCAGGTAGCGGGCAGCTGCCTGGGTGCGGTCCAGCACCGCGAGCACCTTCTCGTACTGCCTCGGTGTGTAAAGCTTGTCCGGGATCACGTCTCCGGCTACGTCGCGCTGCCCTGCCGACGGGCGGAAGCCCGTCATGTCGATGTTCAGGCGCACCCGGCGCACCCGGTAGGGCGTGAGAAACCCGTCCTCGATCCCTTCGCGGAGCGAGTACTCGTACACCGGATTGCCGAAGTAACCGTAGGTGTCGGCATCGTCCCTGCGGATCGGTGTGGCCGTGAGTCCGATCTGCACGGCTTCGTTGAAGTGCTCCAAGATGTGGCGCCACTGAGAGGACGAGCTGGCGCTGCCCCGGTGGCACTCATCAACGATGATCAGGTCGAAGTAGTCCTTCTTGTACTGGCTGAAGAGCGCCTGCTCATCGCCCCGATCCAGGGACTGGTAGAGCGCGAAGTAAACCTCGCGGCTCCGCTGTGCGTGGCCTTTCGAGATCTTGTGGACGACGTCCCCGAAGGCGGGGACGAAATAGTCGTCCTTGGGCTGGTCGACCAGGATGTTGCGGTCGGCGAGATAGAGCACCCGAGGCATGCGGCCCGCCGTCCAGCCCGACTTCCTGAGCTTTGCCACCAACTGGAGGGCAACCATGGTCTTGCCCGTGCCCGTCGCGAGGCGGCGAGCCCACCATCGTGCAGCTCGGCGTCGGCGGGCTTCGGATGGCAGCTGTAGCGACAGTCCGCCGCCGCGTCCGGTTCCCGCACCGGCGGGCGGTGCGCACTGCGGCGAGGCGGGCCGAGCAGCAGCTCGGCGTCCCGACGATCACGGTCCGCGCGCCAGGCCGCGGTTTCCTCGGCACGGCGTGCCTGCTCCTGCGGGACGGCGGCAGGAGCTGGCGTCGGCGAGCGGGGGTTCGCGCTGTGGTGCAGCCCGGGGGTTCGGTCCGCGACACCGGGGTGATCGCCGCTGCGGAGGCCGCCGGGGTGCCGCTGTACCTCACCGGGACCCGGCACTTCGCGCACTGACACGCTTCGCGAGCGGAGCGATTCGAAAGCGATTCGAAGCTGCTACCATGTTGCCATGCCGACCCGGTCCACCCCTCTTTATCTTGGTGACGAGCTACGTGCGCAGGCCGAGCGAGCCGCCGGGCTGGCTGGTCAGTCCCTGTCGGCGTGGGTGCGGGAGGCGATCGAGACCAGGTTGGGTCACGAGGCGAAGATCGCCGCTGGTCTGGCGGCCGTGCGTGAGTTCGAGCGGGACCGCGGCCCGATCCCGCCTGAGGTGGAGGCTGCCGCCCGCCGGGAGTTCGAGGACGCCGGAGTGATCCCTCGACGCAGCGCATGAGCGTCACCTACGACACCGGGGCGCTGATCGCGGTCGATCGTGATGACCCGCTGATGTTCGCTCGGCACCGGCAGGCCGTGTCCCGGGGCCTTGTTCCGGTCGTGCCGGCACCGGTGATCTGGCAAGTGTGGCGCGACGGCGCGACACAGGCGCGGCTGGCGCGTTTCCTCAAGGGCTGCTGGGTCGAACCAGTGGATGACGCCTTGGCCCGCGACGCTGGGGTACTCCTCGGCCGAGCTGGGACGATCGACGGGGTGGACGCGGCGGTGGTGCTGTCGGCCCAGCGCCGGGGTGGCCTGGTGTACACGTCCGACCCAGATGATCTCGGGTTGCTGGCCGGCTGTCTCGACAAGGCGACGTTCGTCATCCATCGCGTATAGCGATCAACTCGGTGCACTGGGAGATCCAGTCGAAGCCCGCCACGGCGCCGAGTATCCGCTGCTACGCGCCGGTTCCCGTGACGTAGGTGCGCAGGTGCTGGGCGGTGAGCGAGTCCCCGTGTGCGACGAGGTCTGCGGGTGTGCCGGTGAACACCACCTGGCCGCCGTCCTGGCCGGCGCCCGGTCCGAGGTCGATGAGCCAGTCGGCGTGGGCCATCACGGCCTGGTGGTGCTCGATGATGATGACCGTGTTGCCGTCGTCGACGAGCCGGTCCAGCAAGACCAGCAGCTGGTCCACATCAGCGAGGTGCAGGCCGCTGGTCGGCTCGTCCAGCACGTAGGTGGTGCCCTTGTCGGCCATCCGGATGGCCAGCTTGAGCCGCTGCCGCTCGCCCCCGGACAGGGTCGTCAGCGGCTGGCCCAGGCCGAGGTAGCCTAGGCCCACGTCGGCGAGCCGGTCGAGGATGGCTCGGGCCGGGCCGGCGGTGAAGAAGTCGCGGGCCTCGGTGACCGGCATGGCCAGCACCTCGGGTGTAGTCCTTCAGCGTGACGTCGGGGTCGACCAGGCCGGAGTGGGCCAGGCCCTTCCAGTACCAGGTGTCAGGGGTGAAGTGGGGAACGGTGATCGCTCCCTCATTGAGTGAGAGTTCGACATCGACGAGCTGGGCGACGTCGATGTCCGGCCGAGGCTGGGCATGAACGACTGGATGAAGGCCGTGTAGGTCTCATTGATCAGTCGCTGCGACTCCGCGGCGATGGTGCCGAAGACGAGGGAGGACTTCCCGGACCCGGAGACCCCGGTGAAGACGGTGAGCCGGCGTTTGGGGATGTCCAGTGAGATGTCGGCCAGGTTGTTCTCCCTGGCACCGCGGACCTCGATCACATCGTGGCTGTCCGCCGCAGACTGTTGACCGTCCTGCATCGGGACAGCCCTCCTCGTAGGGTGTCGGTGAGCTGGGTCCAGCAGGGCGCCCGGCGTTGCCCGATATTACCGGATTACGCCACCGTGACGGGATGGGCGACCACGCCCCCGTAGAGATAGCCCTGCTCGTTGAAGGGGACCCGGTCGGGTTGGACGTTGCCCCGGGTGTCGGTCGCCCGGACCGACACCGTGTGCGCACCCGGCGTCGCCTCCCAGCCGAAGGACCACCGTACCCAGGCCATGGGCTCGTTGGGGTCTTCGAGCCGGGCAGCCCGGAACGGTCCCTGGTCGATCCGCACCTCGACCCTGGCGATCATCCCTGCCCCCGACCAGGAGCGGCCGTGGAGGGTCTGGTTGCCGCCGGGCAGCGTTGCCGGCCACGGTAGTTCCAGGGCGCTCTGCACCACTTGCGGGCCGATCACCGGTCCCTGGGAGGGGCCCTGGGCAGCGTAGGACGGGCCGACGAGGACGTAGGAGGTCGTGTTCCATTCGGAGAACAGTGGCTGCTCGGAGACCTCGACCCGGCTGACCCACTTCACGTTGGCCACCCCCACCCACCCGGGGACCAGGGCCCGCACCGGCGCCCCGTGGTCGGGGGGAAGTTCCTCGCCGTTCATGGCGTAGACGAGCAGTGTGTCGTCGGCCATGGCCTTGGCCAGCGGCAGGGGGCGACGCACCCGCCGGTCATCGAGACCTACGGGCATCACATCCCGGGCGCTGCGCTTGACCTTCGCCCGCTCCAGCACGGCCCCGAGTGGTACGCCCGTCCATTCGGCCACCCCGATGGCCCCCAGCCGCCACTGGTTGCCCTTGGCCATCTGCCCCCCGACCTCGGAGAAGAACACCCGACCGTTCCCGGCGCAGTCCACGAACCGGGTCACCCTCGTCTCGGCCGGCACCGTGAGCAGGTCGTCATAGGACAGCTCCAGCGGTGCGGCCACCCCCGTTCCGGCCACTCTCAGTCGCCATGCGGCCCGGTCGATGCGGGGTGTCGTGGTGTGGTTGCGGATGAAGAACAGCTCGTTGGGTGTGGTGTAGCCGTGGTTGCGCATCTGCTCCCAGCGCATTTCGGCGTTGGTCGAGCGCAGGATGAACGTGTCCTCGGTGACGGGTTTCACCCATCCCCCGGGATTGGCGGCGGCCGCCGCGCCGGACGTCGATTGTGGTCCTGGCGCCGGGGCGGCGCCCTTCGAGCCGCTGTTACCGCAGGCTCCGAGCAGGGCACCGGCACCGGCCACGCCGATCAGTTCGACGAACCGCCGACGGGACAGGCCAGCTGCCCGGGTCTGCCGCCAGACGAGTTCCTCGAAGCGCTCCCGATCGTAGTCGGTCTCGTTCATTGACCCCGAATATCCCAGGAAACCCCGCCCGGGCATACCCGCTGACGCTGCTAGGCCGGCAGCCTGGAATTCGGTGATGGTCCGCGTGCGCCGCGAAGCACGCTCACGATGCTTCCTTTCGACGACAAAGGCGACGGCGCCCCGTTGCGGTGAGCGGCTCGGACGGCCGGCGTGAGGGCCTGCCTGACGCTCCTGCGATACGCATCCGCACCCGACGCGAGTTGCGCGCCCTCCGGCGCGGTCGGGCCCACCCGTGCTGGGGGCACCTGATCGCCGCGGCGCTGTGGCCGCAGCACGGAGTCAACCTCGGCACGTTGCTGCGAAGCTGCGACGCCGTGGGCGCCTGTGGTCTCGTCCAGCGCACCGAGGAAGCGCGCAGGCGAGATTCGCCCGAGCCGAAGAACGCTACGACGGGGTTTGTATGCGAGTGCTGTGTGCATGATCGCCACGTTAGCCGTAGGCCGCTCGCCGAGCTGCCATCAGATGCGCTAAGGTCGAACATATGTTCGATAAGATCGGTCTCGCCGATTTCGTCTGCGCCCGCGACCTGTCCTGCCGGAACCCGATCTGCGGCCAGCACGCCGCCACCGCCCACCCACCGCTTGGCGACGATCCGCCACCCTTCTAGGCCCACGCCATGGGCTGGAACAACCCACCGGTGCGGTGGGTGGACCTGGAGCGGGCACTGTCCGGGCGGCCCGGCGGGCCCCCGTTAGAGCAGTCCGGGGCGGGGGAGTCCAGAGCAGGGCACCGTGACGAGCGGCATCCTGGCGACGGCGGCGACAGTCCGGCTTGGACCCGCCGCCGGAACCCCTACGAGCCGCCGCCGCTATCCGCGCAGGCCCAGTTCGCGCAGACCCGATCTGCCGAGACTCAGTTGCGCACCCCCTATGCCGAGCTGCACTGCCATTCCAACTTCAGCTTTCTGGACGGGGCCAGCCACCCCGAGGAGCTGGTCGAGGAGGCCGCCCGGCTGGGCCTGGACGCGATCGCGATCACTGACCACGACGGGATGTACGGGGTGGTGCGCTTCGCCGAGGCGTCCCGTGAGCTGGGGGTCAAGACCATCTTCGGGGCCGAGCTCAGCCTCGGCCTCACCGCACCACAGAACGGGATACCCGACCCGGAGGGTGAGCATCTGCTTGTGCTGGCCCGTGATCCCGAGGGCT
Source organism: Pseudonocardiaceae bacterium (assembly GCA_050699675.1). Lineage (GTDB taxonomy): Bacteria > Actinomycetota > Actinomycetes > Mycobacteriales > Pseudonocardiaceae. Next base: position 22,233 of record JBOHFU010000005.1, on the reverse strand, counting down.
ACCGCAGGCTGTCCCGGGTGATCAGCGATGCTCAGCTCCGCGGTCGCGAGAAGGGTAAGCCGGTCTACGACCTGGACGCGGTGGCAGCCGCCGCGGGCGGGCACTGGGTGGTGCTTACCGGTTGCCGCAAGGCAGCGGTACGCCGGGCGCTGGCGCGCGAAGGCCCGGCCGCCGCGGCCGCGCAGCTCCGCCGGCTGACCGGGCTGTTCGGCCCCGACCACGTCGTCGTCGAACTCACTGCCCACGGCTTGGCCGACGACACCGAGCGCAACGACGCACTCGCCGCGCTAGCCGCGGCGCAAGGACTAAATACCGTCGCCACCACCGCCGCGCACTACGCCACCCCCTCCCGGCACCGGCTGGCCACCGCACTGGCCGCGATCCGGGCCCGGCGCAGCCTGGACGAGATGGACGGCTGGCTGCCGGCCGCGGCAACCGCGCACCTGCGCTCCGGTGCCGAGATGGCCGAGCGGTTCGCCCGCTGGCCCGGAGCCGTCGAGCGGGCCGCCGTGCTGGGCCGGGAGTGTGCCTTCGATCTGCACCTGGTGGCGCCGGATCTCCCGCCGTTCGACGTCCCCGCCAGCCACACCGAGGCCAGCTGGCTGCGGGAACTCACCTGGCTCGGCGCGGCCACCCGCTACGGCAGCTACGACGAGCGTCCCGGCGCCTACCACCAGATCGAGCACGAGCTGGCCGTCATCGAGGAGAAGAGCTTCCCCGGCTACTTCCTCATCGTCCACAACATCGTGGGGTTCTGCCGGCGGGCCGACATCCTCTGCCAGGGCCGCGGCTCAGCGGCCAATTCCGCGGTCTGTTACGCGCTGGGCATCACGAACGTCGACGCGGTAGGAATGGACCTGCTCTTCGAGCGGTTCCTTGCCCCGGATCGGGACGGCTACCCCGACATCGACCTGGATATCGAGTCCGACCGCCGCGAGGAGGCCATCCAGTACGTCTACCGGAAATACGGCCGCGACTGCGCCGCCCAGGTCGCCAACGTGATCACCTACCGGGCCCGCTCCGCGGTGCGGGACGTGGCCAAGGCGCTGGGCTACTCGACCGGCACCCAGGACGCCTGGAGCAAGCAGATCGACCGGTGGGGGCCGCTGGGCTCGGCCGAAGCAGAGACCGACATCCCCGGGCCGGTGCTGGCGCTGGCTGCCGAGCTGGAGGGATTCCCCCGGCACCTGGGCATCCACTCCGGCGGCATGGTGATCTGCTCCCGTCCGGTGGCTGAGGTCTGCCCGGTGGAGTGGGCGCGGCGGGAGAACCGCTCGGTAGTGCAGTGGGACAAAGACGACTGCGCTGCTGCTGGTCTGGTCAAGTTCGACCTGCTCGGGCTCGGGATGCTCTCCGCGCTGCACTATGCGGTCGATCTGGTCGCCCGCCACTACCGGCACCGGGTGCAGCTTTCAGACCTGCAGCCCACCGATCCGGCTGTCTACGAGATGCTCGCCCGGGCCGATTCGGTCGGGGTGTTCCAGGTGGAGTCCCGCGCGCAGATGGCCACCCTGCCCCGGCTGAGGCCACGCTGCTTCTACGACCTGGTAGTCGAGGTGGCGCTGATCCGCCCCGGCCCGATCCAGGGCGGCTCGGTGCACCCCTACATCCGGCGCCGCAACGGCCAGGAGGTCTGGGACTATGACCACCCGCGGCTGGCGAACGCGCTGCGCAAGACGCTGGGTGTGCCGCTGTTCCAGGAGCAGCTGATGCAGATGGCCATCGACGTCGCGGACTTCTCTGCCGCCGAGGCCGACGAGCTGCGTCGCGCAATGGGCGCCAAACGGTCCACCGAGCGGATGGAACGGCTGCGCGAGCGGCTGTTCGACGGCATGGCCCGTCACGGCATCACCGGCGAGCTCGCCGAGAAGATCTATGGCAAGCTGCGGGCCTTCGCCAACTTCGGTTTCCCGGAGAGCCACTCGATCAGCTTTGCCTCGCTGGTCTACTACAGCGCCTGGTTCAAGTACTACTACCCGGCGGCGTTCTGCGCCGCCCTGCTGCAAGCCCAGCCGATGGGCTTCTACTCCCCGCAGTCGCTGATCGCCGACGCCCGGCGTCACGGTGTCACTGTTCGTGGCCCGGACGTCAACGCCAGCGGGGTGCACGCCGGGCTGGAACCGGCCGCGGAGGGCGCGCCGGAGCAGGCGGTGCGGCTGGGGCTGGCCACGGTGCGTACGGTGGGCCAGCCGCTGGCCACCCGGCTGGTCGAGGAGCGGGAAGCGCACGGCCCCTACCGCAGCATCGCTGACGTCGCATACCGGGTGGGATTGACCACCGCTCAGGCCGAGGTGCTGGCCACTGGCGGGGCGTTCGATCGGCTGGCCCCGCATCGCCGCCAGGCGCTGTGGTCTGCCGGAGCGGTGGCCGCCGAGCGACCGGATCGGCTGCCCGGTACCGCGGTGGGGGTCGCCGCGCCCGCGCTGCCCGGGATGAGCGCGCTGGAGCTTGCCGCGGCCGACGTGTGGGCCACCGGGGTCTCGCCGGGCAGCTTCCCCACCCAGTTCCTCCGGGCGTACCTGGCGGAGCTGGGCGTGGTGCCCGCCGCCGGCCTGCGGGACCGCCGCGACGGTGACCGGGTGCTGGTCGCAGGTGCGGTGACCCACCGGCAACGCCCGGCCACCGCCGGTGGGGTCACCTTCCTCAATCTGGAGGACGAGACCGGCATGGTGAACGTGATCTGCTCACCGGGTTTCTGGGTCCGGTATCGCACCGTCGTGCGGGCCTGCCCGGCGCTGCTGCTGCGCGGCCGGCTGCAGATCGCCGAGGGGGTGATCAACGTGCTGGCCGAGCACGCCGCACCACTGGACATGCGGGTGCGCTCGAATTCCCGCGACTTCCGGTGAGGGGTTTTCGATCAGTCGCCCGGACGCTAACGCTCGCTGAGTATGGGTGCGACGTTGGTGCGCTCGGCGCCCTGCCGTACGTAGAACTCTGCCCAGGCCCGGTCGGCCTCGGTGGGTGGGGCGTTGTCGCAGTAGGGCTTGGTGCCGTAGGCGGTGTAGTAGCGCAGCATTGTGAACAGTTCGGCGGTATTGCGGCGCTCGGGGTCGGTGTAGCGGGAGCCAGGGGGCTCGGACTGATGCTGCATACAGGTGATCTCCTGGCTACCCTCGTTATTGAAGACCGGCCCGCCGTCGTCGTCGGCGCATCCGGTGATGGCGAGCAGGGCTAAGGCAAGCGCGGGTACCGCTCGGCGGTGACTGTGCACAGGTGAATCTCCTCAAGGTGCCGCTATACGGTTATACGGTGCCGCTGAGGCTGCGGGCGACCAGCCCCAACCCGACGATGAGCACGAGCGCGGCGGTGAGCGTCGGTGTCGTCGCCGCCAGCTGAGTGAGCCACTGGGTGTCGCGGGCCCTGGCCAGCCGGCGCTCCACACGGTCGCGTAGCCGCACCAGCAGCAGGCCTACGGCGGTGAGCGTCGCAGCCATCCCGAGGCCGTAGCCCAGCACGAGCAGGACCCCGAACCAAGTCCGGCCCAGGCCGATCGCGGCAAGGAGCACCAGCAGCGCGGACGGGCTGGGCACCAGGCCTGCGGCCACGCCCATGCCGAGCAACGCGGGCCGCCTGAGCCGGTCCCCGCCCGCGAGTGCCGGTTCGTGCCCGTGCCCATGGAAGTGCGAGTGACCGTGGCCTTGGATCTGCCTGTGGTCATGACCGTGGGAGTGTCCGTGTCCGGCGACCGCGCCGACCAGCGCAGGAGTGGGTGCCGGCGCGCCCTGAGCGGAGCTGTCACGTCGGGCCCGGACCGCAGCGCGCAGCAGGCTGGCACCGATCACGGTCACCAGCAGCCCGCTGAGGACGCCAAGCCAGCCGAGCAACTGCTCACCGATCAGCGTGGCGAACGCGCTCAGCAGCAGCCCGACCACGAGGACCCCGGCGGTGTGGGTCACGGTCACGGTAGTGCCCACCAGCAACGCGTCGCGCGTGGTGCCGTGCCGGCCGGCGAGATAGGCAGCGATCAGCGTCTTGCCGTGCCCGGGCAGCGCGGCATGGGAGGCGCCGAGCACGAGCGAGAGCAGCACGGCCAGCACACCCACCAGGGGCGTCAGCTGTGCGCCGACGAACTCGGTGAACCGGTCGGTGCCCCAGCCGAGTAATCGTTCGATCTCGCCCGCCTCGGAAACGTTGCCCCCACTGGCGGAGCCTAAAGAGCTTGCACCGCCGGGGACGGTGCGTAGCGTCACGTCGCGCACGTCCAGCGGCTCGGCGAGCAGATCGTTCGGGTAGCTGTGCAGCTCGTCGCTGATGCTGCGGGCAGGCACCGGGGATTGGGGCAGGCCAACGCCCCGCCCCACTGCGGTGATCTCCCGCCAGCCGATCCGGTCATCGCCGAAACCGTCCCGGAAGCTCAGCGTGGCAGGCTCGCCCAGCTGCGCTGGTGCGCTGAGCTGACAGGTCAGCCGGGTGGTCGGCAGGTCTGCCTGGCCGGGCGGGTAACTCACCTCGGCCGAGCGCACCGTGAAACGCAGCGGCTCACCGTCGACCGTGGCGCGCACGGTGCCGGACAGCTGGTCGCACTGCGTAGCGGCGTAGGCCTGCCGTTCGATGCCGGACACCGTGCCGTCGCCGTCGGTGTCCACCTGCGGGTGCTGCTGCAAGGTGGGGATCTCCGCACTGTCCACCACAGCGAGCACGTCGACCCGGTCGAGGTGGATTGTCAGGCCCGCGTAGTGGTTGACCGTGAAGTTGCCCAGCGGGTGCGCCGCCGCACTCCCGGCACCCGCCAAGGCCAGCGCCATGATGACCCCGGCCAGCACGACCAGCTGGCGCAACGTGCGGCTCACCTCGTGCTCCGCAGCTCGTCGAGGGCCGCGCGAGCCCGGGGAGCGTGCAGCGGGGAGAAGTATGGGTTGATCTCCAGCGCCTCAGCGAGCTGGAGCTGCGCCTCGGCCCGCATCCCCAGCGCGGCCAGGATCATCCCGCGGTGGTACGCGAAGCTGGCGTTGCGCCAGCCCAGCGCGGCGGCGCGGTCAGCGAAGATCAGCGCCTCGGCGTCGCGACCGCTTGCGTGCAGTGCCCACGCCATCGCGTCCGCGACGAACACGCTCGGCCGGCGCTCCCACTCGGCCTGGGCGCGGCGCAGCGCCTCAGCCGGGTCACCATGATCAGCGGCGAACTGCGACACCGCGAGATCGTCAGTGGAGCCGGCCGCCTCGTAGAGCCGCTGTTGCTGGGTGAACAGGGTGAACTGGGCGGCTGCCTGCTCCGGCCGACCGGCGGCAAGCAGCAGCTCGCCGTACTCCTGCAAGTACTGGGGCAGCGGCGTTCGGCTGGTCACGGCCTGGTAGTCGGCCAGCGCCCGGTCAAGGTCTCCGCGGGCGGCGGCGGCCTTCGCCCGGCCCTGCCGCAACGCCGTGTCGCCGCGGGCAACATCGAGCCCGTGCTCGTACTGGGCGGCGGCCTTGTCGAGGTCCCCTGAGTTGAAGGCGAGCTCACCGAGGTAGTAGCGGCAGAATGCGAAGTTGGCCGGGGAGTGGGAGTCACGCAGTGCCTGCTGCAATGCCAGGCGCGCGTCGTCGACTCGGCCGTGCAGCTCCAGGTCGTAGGAGGCGCGGGTGAACGCAGCGATGCCGGGCTTGGTGTCCAGCATGCGCTGCACCGCGGCGGTCGCTCCCTCCGCGTCGCCGAGCTGGGTCAGCGCGTCGGCCAGCACGCCGTACACCTCACCGGTGGCCGGCCGCAGCTCGCGGGCCCGCAGCGCCCAGTCCCGGGCTTGGGCGAAGTCGTGCCGGGCGTTGGCCAGTGCGCCGAGCCCGATCATCGCCTCGGCGTTGTCCTGCGGCTGTAGCTGAATCGACCGGTCCAGGGCACCCTGCGCCTTCCCGTAATAGGAGGGGTCGGCACGCACCCGTGCCTGCTCCACGTACGCCGAGCCCAACTGTGCCCAGGTCAGGGCATTGTCGGGATCATCGCGCAGTTCCTGCTGGGCGGTGTGAATCATGCGGGACAACGGGTCAGTTGCAGACTCGCCGGCCGCCAACGTGGCCGCGAACGGGCTCGGCGCGCCGACTGCGCCACCCACTGCGATGACGGAAGTACCGAACAGGACAAGACCGGTGGAGAACATCGCGATCGGGAGCCACCGCCTGCGCCGGGAGTGTGCGGAACTGTTGCTGGGCACGGCGCTACCTCCTGGCCTGAGCTGGTGAGCTGCGACTGCGCAGGTGCGGCCGGAACAGCTGCCCGGCCGCACCTGCGCAGCGATCAGTCGACGGCCGGGATGGCGCGACCGCGAACCGGAGTCAACGCTGGACGGCGGCGCAGCATCCACGCCCCCGTACCGATGAGGACCAGCGCGCCCAGGCCGGTCCCGAGCTGGATGGGCAGCCATGCCCCTCCGATTCCGATATCATTGGGAACGACCGGGGGTATCGACACGAGATTGCCATTGGTGTTGACGGCCTGGTTGTTCGCCGTCGGGACGTACGGGAAGGATTTCATGAAAGGCTTGTCGTTGACGTTGACCAGGTCGCCGGCGATCAGTGCTATGGAGAGCAGCTCGCGCCGCAACGCGCCCTGGAATGCCAGGACCTCGATGTCCACGATGTCATCGGCAAGGCGCCGACCGTTCGGGTAACCCTGCCGGTCACCGCCCACCACACCGAGCCGGTTCGGCAGGAGCGTCACCGGGGTCGACATGTTCAGCCGCAGCTGGTCCGAGGGCTTGAACCGGGCGGGGTTGACATCGGCATTGTCCAACTGGGAATTCAGCGGACCTATGTTGATCTGATCACCGGTCTTGTCGGTGATACCGGTGAGGAAGAGCTCCACCAGATCCTCACGCGGAGTCTCCGGCGCCGGCAGCCCGTAGATTCTCTGGATGAGCCGGGGCACCTCGGGGTCGCGGACCCGGTCGAGAAAGCCCTTGTTGTCGGCGTCGCTGACGGGCTCGGAGGAGTTGAAGATGTCCTTGCGTGAAGCCGGGACGACCACCTCGTTGATCAGCGGACTGCCCAGCCGGGACACCTGCACATGCTTCCCGGTGGGGTTGGACTCTCCAGGAGACAGCCGCATCGACTGCTTCTCGGTGTCGCTCCAAATCCCGATCACCGGATTGGCCACGGGGTCGCCGCCCAATGCGAGCTCCGACTTGGGCACCTGGATGGCCAGGGTATTGGAGTTGTAGCCGTCCAGGGTGTCCTGGCCGATCTCGGTCAGGTTGCCGCCGTAGAGCAGGTCGAACACCCGCAGGTCCAGGAAGAATGACTCATCGGACTGGCCGGCGAAGGCTTTCCCGCCGCCCGGCAGGTCCAGCACCGCCTGCCGGGTCAGCGAGGCATAGTCCGGCATCGACGCGGCGCCGGTGTTGGACGGAGCCGACAGGGCATCATCAAGCAGGATCCGTTCGTGGCCCTTGCTGTCGATCACCGTGAGGTCGTAGGTCTGGCGGAACAGCAGATTCTCGTCATCAAGGCTGGTGACCGGCGCGTCGTTGTACAGGAACGTGTCGTCGCGCCGGTCGTCGGTCTTGAAGACCCACCGGTAGATCAGGTCGGGCTCGGCATCACCGTCGTTGTCGATGTTGATGTCGTGGTATGCACCCTCAGCCCATGGATAAAAGGTCGGTCCCCCGTTAGGCTCGGACAACGGTGCCCAGTTAGCGATCAGGGTCACGGTGTCCTGGCGATCCGGGCTGGTGAAGGCCCACACGTCGGTGTTGTCCACCGTCGGGTCGCCTGCGATGAGCGGGGCCTCCCGGTGGCTGGAAGCGTTCGCGCTCGGTATCAGAGTAAGCGCAGTGATCGCCATTACGGTTCCAGCGGCTACGAAGGCAACCGCCACACGTCTCGGACGTGTGGCCGCTGATGATGCCATACTCGATCCTCTCCTACCGCCCCGACTCACACAGGGCATCGACCTGGCACAGCGTGCAAACGAATGACGACATGGGTCAAGAAGGTCCGAATTTGGGAGCGACACCGACTGTTCCCGGTGCGGACTAACCAGGTGCGGACTAACTAGTTGACGCAGACTCGTTCACGCAGATGCTCCGACGCCCAACTAACGTGTATCGAGCATGAGACGGTTCGGTCTCGTCCGGGCTACCGCTAGGTTCACCCCTTAGGTGCTGTGTGGGCGTGGGCTGGATCACTGTGCGTCGGACGGGGGGTGGAAGGGGTACTCGATCGTGAGGGAGCAGCGCCAGGTCAACCGGGCTGCTTGACCCTTGCCGCACCATCTCAGGCCCTAGTGTCGTGTCTTGCGATGGGCGCCAAACGGTCCACCGCGCGGATGGAGCGGCTGTTTCGTGGCATGGGATGGCACGGGATCCGCGGTGAGCTGGCCGAGAAGATCTATGGCAAGCTGCGGGCCTTCGCCAACTTCGGTTTCCCGGAGAGCCACTCGATCAGCTTTGCCTCGCTGGTCTACTACAGCGCCTGGTTCAAGTACTACTACCCGGCGGCGTTCTGCGCCGCCCTGCTGCAAGCCCAGCCGATGGGCTTCTACTCCCCGCAGTCGCTGATCGCCGACGCCCGGCGTCACGGTGTCACTGTTCGTGGCCCGGACGTCAACGCCAGCGGGGTGCACGCCGGGCTGGAACCGGCCGCGGAGGGCGCGCCGGAGCAGGCGGTGCGGCTGGGGCTGGCCACGGTGCGTACGGTGGGCCAGCCGCTGGCCACCCGGCTGGTCGAGGAGCGGGAAGCGCACGGCCCCTACCGCAGCATCGCTGACGTCGCATACCGGGTGGGATTGACCACCGCTCAGGCCGAGGTGCTGGCCACTGGCGGGGCGTTCGATCGGCTGGCCCCGCATCGCCGCCAGGCGCTGTGGTCTGCCGGAGCGGTGGCCGCCGAGCGACCGGATCGGCTGCCCGGTACCGCGGTGGGGGTCGCCGCGCCCGCGCTGCCCGGGATGAGCGCGCTGGAGCTTGCCGCGGCCGACGTGTGGGCCACCGGGGTCTCGCCGGGCAGCTTCCCCACCCAGTTCCTCCGGGCGTACCTGGCGGAGCTGGGCGTGGTGCCCGCCGCCGGCCTGCGGGACCGCCGCGACGGTGACCGGGTGCTGGTCGCAGGTGCGGTGACCCACCGGCAACGCCCGGCCACCGCCGGTGGGGTCACCTTCCTCAATCTGGAGGACGAGACCGGCATGGTGAACGTGATCTGCTCACCGGGTTTCTGGGTCCGGTATCGCACCGTCGTGCGGGCCTGCCCGGCGCTGCTGCTGCGCGGCCGGCTGCAGATCGCCGAGGGGGTGATCAACGTGCTGGCCGAGCACGCCGCACCACTGGACATGCGGGTGCGCTCGAATTCCCGGGACTTCCGGTGAGCCCGACCGGCGGTAGGCCGTGCTGTTGAGGCGGGTGCGATCGTGATGATGGTTCCGGTGACGCGGTGGAGTGCTTGGTGCTCCACGGGCCGGTTGGCCCAGTAGGTCAGGGTGGTGGTGAGGGTGTCGGCGATGATGCAGCCGTTCTTGCCGATGATGATGGTGGCGCGTTCGGTGAGCGGAGAGATCCAGTTGACCTGGTGGTGAGCGATGGTGCCGTCGGTGAGCTGGCCTAGTGCGGCGAGCAGGTCCTCGTGTGGTCCTGCGTTGCGGTGGGCGGTGCGTGCGGCGATCGTGGTGTAGCGCTGGCCGGTGATCCACGCGGTGAGGTCGATGTCGTGGGTGGCGAGGTCGTGGGCGACGCCGACGTCGAGGGGGCGTGCGGGGAAGGGCCTGGTTCGGCGGGTACTGATCTCGATGAGCTCGCCGAGTTGTCCGTTATTCACGCGGGCGCGCAGGGAGATCAGGGCCGAGTTGAATCGTTCGATGTAGCGTGTCATCGAGGTCGGCACATGGTTCGTCATGAGAAGGTGCCATACGGTCGGCCAGCGAACTCCGGTTGTCCCTGACCTCCCTGCGCTGAAAGGAGGTAACCGTGTCCGCGACGATGGCGATCCTGGATGGCTACACTGTCGAACCGAGTGGCCTCGGCGTTCCGCCGTATCTGTCGACCTATGTGCGTGACGCTTACTCGGCACTGCGGAAGGCGTACCCGTCTGCCGACGTGCGGTACCTGACCATCGATGACGTCCGCTGGTGTCTGAACGGTGGCGCCCCGTCCATCGCACCACCCCAGTCGGATCCGCGGACCTACTCCGCGACCGTCAATCGCGACCGGGCGATCCAGGTTCTGGAAGATGCCACCGTTGTGGTGGTCGTGGCCGGTGACAAGGTACCGTCGGTGCATCTGCACGCCGAGAACGCAACGGCCGACGAACTTGCCCGCGCGCTCGCTTATGTCCGTGGGAGCCGCGTCCTTCTCGGCCCACTCGCTACATACGCACTAGCCGAACCAGCTACCCACGCGGGTCTGTTCGATGCTATCCATACCCATACGATCACCTCCGGAAACCTGTTGCTCGGGAGTAAGCAATCAGCGCCCTACGGTCGGCTCCGGGCCGACCGGGACTCCTACGAGGCCCTTGTTGCTCAGCTACGCTGGTGCCCGATCGCCGAGATCGAGCTGTACCGTGGCTGCACACGACGTCAGTTCTGCAACTTCTGTAACGAGCCGGTCAAGACCCCACTGGTCGACTTTCGGCGCATCGACGATGTCCTGAACGAGATCGCGCTGTTAACTGCGGCCGGTGTACGCAATTTCCGACTGGGCCAGCAGACTTGCTTCTTCTCTTACCAAAACCGCGACGTCGACGCTATCGAGCGGCTCCTCGCTGGCGTCCATACTGTCTGTCCCGACCTTGATGTGCTGCACATCGACAACGCTGATCCCTTAGCGGTGGCCTCTCCAAACGGATTACGCATCGCCCGGCATGTCGCCACCTACTGCACGGAGGGAAACTGTGCTCCCATGGGTGTCGAAACATTCGATCCCGTTGTCGTCCGAAGGAACCTGCTGACCTGCACTCCCGAGATCCTCATGCGAGCGGTCGAGCACATCAACGAGGCTGGCGCTGATCGCGGTAGGGGTGGCTTACCCAAGGTTCTACCGGGTCTGAACCTCATCTACGGACTTCCCGGGGAAACCCATGCTACGCATCTCGCGAATCTTACCTGGTTGCAACGGATCTTTGATTCCGGGCTGCTGTGCCATCGCACCAACGTCCGGCAGGCTAAGGTGCTCCCGGGAACTCCTCTTGCGGAGGAACGGATATCCCACCCCGTACTTTCAGTGGAGCACTTTCCTGCTTGGAAGGCTGACATCGACCGCATCTGGAGCGAACCGATGAAGCAGAAGGTCTATCCCATGGGTCTACAACTGTCCAGCTTGCATTCGTTCTTCGTCACCAGCCTCGGAACGTGGTACCGACGGTTGGGATCCTACTCGATCCAGATCCTCGAGAAAGGTACTGCTGCACCGCTATACGACACGGCGGACCTGACGGTTACTGGATATGCTCCGCGTTTCCTCTATGGAGAACGCCATGCCGCCTGATTCCGCCACTAGCGTGCTTGATGAAGCACATGCGGCGTTGGCCGACACCATTCGAGTGGGTGTGCTCGTGCCATGGGCCAACGCGGTCGTGGAAGCCGAGCTCCCTCGACTCGGGCTCCACCGCGTGGTCTTCCACTACGCTCGGTTGGTTCCCGCTAGCCGCACCACCAGCCTCGATCATCGGTTCCTGCGGGAGCTCGCCTCGGCGGTGCCAGCATCCTTGGAGGAAGTGTCGCGACTTCCGCTAGCTACGACGCTGCTCGCCTGCACGTCCGCCGGTTTCGCCGAGAATTCAGTCTCGCTCCCCGTCGCGAGCGCTTTCGACGCTCTCGTCACAACGCTGAACCGGATGTCAATCGACCGGATAGTGCTGGTCGCGCCGTACCCGCGCTGGCTCACGGCGATCGAGGTTCGCGCGTTCATGGGGAGGGGAATCGTGGTAGTTGCCGAGTCGAGTTTGGACCGCGACGACGGATACTCCCGGGTCGGTCCGGCAGAGATTCGGAGCTTAATCGCTCAGATCGGCCAGTCTGAGCTGGCTCGTGCGCAGGCGATCGTCCTGTCCTGTACAGGCTGGCCGACACTCGATTTGCTCGGCGAACTCGAAGATAGCTTCGGTATGGTTGCGCTGTCCTCCAACCTCGCGATGGCGATACACGCAGCGACCAGCGGCGAGATGAATATAGCATGAGGGCGGAGACACTCGATTTTCAATTTTCTGCACGACTCTTCGATTTTGTGCAGAAAATTGCAGCACTTCCGGAAGTCCGCACTGCCGTGGAGGCAAACCACGACAACAACCGGTGGTGGCCAACGTCGATTGTCGATCCTCGAATACGCATGATCGTTGCCGGATGGTCGACACGAATCTCCTACTCCGTGGTCGACACTTATGCGAGGGTGGTCGCCGAGACGAATGTTCTCGGGTTCGAGAGGCTCGTAGCCCTCGATGACGAAGAGCTGGGAAATTTGGTCCGTCCACTCGGTCTGCTGGTCGCGCGGATCGGTTACCTCCGGTCGCTGGAGAATTTCATAACCCACGAGCAGAACAATATGCTCGACGTCGATCCAGACAGTATTATTTGCAGATTCGCAGCACAGGTACATCACGCATCATTCAAAGTGGCACAGTGTGCGGTGCTCTATGCGCGTGGCTACCACTGCGGCATCATCCCGGTTGACTCAGGCATGGTGACCAAACTCGGGCCTGCCCTCGGCATAGCCTTACCACGAGGTCCGGTGGCCCATGAGACCCTACGCACGCTACTGCAACGTTGCGTTACCGACCGAGCCTGCGACTACCGTGAGCTGATCGAACGGTATGGGTATCGAATCAGTATCCCGACAGCTGCTGAGCCAACCTGGTGGATGCATCTCGTGCTCATCTACTTCAAACGACTGCACCTCAACCGTCCGCGCGCGAGTGTATGCCGGCGCCGTCCACTGTGTGTCGATGTGATTGACTGCTCGCATGCGCAGTATTAGAAGTGGGTGAGGACCCAACGAGGGACGCTTGGATGAGTCAGCTCGGCGTGGTCGGCAATATTTCAATCGACCGCAGTTATTGGGGCGAGTTTTTTGGACCTACGAGTATTGGCGGCGCGGCGTTATACGTCGCGCTCGCCGCGACACGCGCCGGACTGGCGTCCCGGCCACTCTCGGTAATAGGCAGTGACTTGGAGGTGATCCGGGACGAGCCGATACTCGATATTCTCGACCTGTCAGGCGTGAGGACGGTTCCGGGTAGATCTGCGGTTTTCACGCTGAACTACGACTCCGATGGGGTGCTCACCGGGGCCAAGTCCGATTATGGCGCCTCGACCAAAATCACCGCCCATGTTCTCGAACAGATCCGTTCTGGGCGTGACGCCTCCTATCATGTCTGCTGTCGGCGTCCTCTCGATATCGCCAGGGTGCTCGACGCTCTGGTACAGGCTGAGGCGCGGTTCAGCCTTGACTTCTTCGTGCCCAGCGCCGCCGACTCGATCGCAGCGGCGGCAAGCGCGTTGCCGCTGGCGCAGGTGGTGTTCATGAACGCCGCCGAGTACGACCTTCTTGCCGACGCTGTTTCAGTTCGCGTGCTCCACGAGGTGGTCGTCACCGACGGGCGGCACCCAGCACAGCTGATCCGTTCCGGCCGTTGTGTCGCTCATGCCGTCCCTCCTCAGGTGACAACCGTCGACGTAACGGGTTCCGGTGATACGTTGGCTGGCACGTTCCTCGCCGCCATGTCGAGGGGATTCGACGAGAAGGTTGCGCTGGAATGGGCTGTGCGCGCGGCCAGCGCCCATGCAGCGTCGCCTGCTCTGCGGTTCAACTGGTAGGCCGCATCGCTGCCCGAGGCAAGGAGCGAGTCCGTGTTCTATGTCGCCTATCGCCTGTTCGCAGCTCATGATCGTGCGCTGGGTGCCTCCATCGCTCAACAGCTTGGGGCATCGGTCGGGATGAACGAAGTGTTTCTTCCGTTTTGCGATACCGACGAGGAGGACCTTGTCGCTGAAGTCAAGGGCCGGCGGCTGTTCGAGCTGGACCGCCAACGCCTCGCCAGCATGGACGGGATGCTGGCTGTCCTGCACGGGCCCAGCCTCGATGACGGCGTTTGCATGGAGATCGGCTACGCCGCGGCGCTCGGCGTGCCTATCGTCGTGCTCACCACAGACTTTCAGACCTACGGCAACTCGGATCACGATGCCCCACTGCACTTTCCCGACGCTCTCGTACAAGCCGTAGCGACCGAGATTGTCCGAATCGATCGTCTCGCGCTACCGGTCATCCATGGGACCCGTTTCGAGGTGTTTCGGGATCGAAACCTCAGCCAGCTCACCACCGCCGTGAACCTCGCCATTGACCGTCTGGTCCATCACGCTCGATCTCCATCAGGTCGCAGGTCGTTAGAGCCCGGGGTCGAACACCTTGCGGTCTGCGAGGGCTCCCCGTACTACACCGGTGGAATCTGGGCACAGATCATCGGCATGCTGGGGAGCCGCGGCTACCGTGCGCACCAAACCCAGCGCTTCGGTGCCGCGAACCCGCTTACTGCCGCGTGCCACGATTGGAGAGAGCTGCTCGGAGCCAGGCTCCTCGTAGTTGACACTACTGGTCCAGAAACGCCGTGCGGTGCCGCGATGATGATCGGCGCCGCGACAGCCCTCGCTCGACGGATCATCGCCTGGCACCCAACGCCGTTATGGACCTTCGCGCACGGTCGAGAGCCGAACTGGCGCAACCTCATGATCCAGTACTCGATCCACGCCCGGGTCTCCGACATCCGATCCCTGGAGGAGCTGGTCTGACCACGGAACTCAGCAACATCCAGGCGCACCGAACGGTTGTGCTGGAGGGCTGCGACGGAGTGGGCAAGAGCACCCTGGCGCAACGGCTGGCCGCCGGTCACGGGTTCACCGTCGTCCACTCGGGCCGGACTCCGGACGGGATCGACCTCGTCGAGCGCTACCGGCAGATCTTGGCCCATCCCGGCCGACTTGCCCTCGATCGCAGCTTTGTCAGCGAGCTTGTTTACGGCCCGTTGCGTCACGGAAGCAGTCGCCTCACCGACGCCGACGCGTGCGACCTGTCCATTTCCGTCGCCCGCCGGGACGGCGTCCTGGTGCACTTGACCGCGCCCGCATCGGTAGTCCGGGCTCGCCTCATTGTCCGAGACGGTGCGGCAGCGGCGAGTCTCGCCGACATTGAATCCCTCATCACCGCCTATGACCACGTGGTTACCACGTTGGCCGCATACCTGCCGGTCGTCCGGCTCGACACCCGATAGCTGACTGTCATAAGCCGAACACGCTCTGATGCAGGTCCCCGCGGGGTGCCCGAGACGCCATGGGTAGGCTTCCGCGGCCCAAGACCGGTCATCCCCACGGAGGAGCCTTGGAGATCAGGGAGGCCCAGCGGCTCGCCTGGCAGAACAAGATCGCCAAGGGGTTCAATACCAGCGATGTCCCGTTGGAGTTCATGCTCCTGCACGGTGAGGTCGCCGAGAGCTTCCAGGCGTGGCGCCGAGCCCAGCCCGATCTCGGCGAGGAACTGGCCGACGTGGCCCTCTACCTGCTCGCGCTAGCTCAGATGAACGGCGTCGATCTCGACGATGAGATCGAGCAGAAGATCGCCAAGAACACCCGCCGCCAGTACGTCCCAGACAGCAACGGCATCCCGTTTCGGGTGTCCGAATCACTCATCGAATAGTGGCGATCACCCATCATCCCTTGCCCGGAGGACGAGTGCGACGAACTGTCGTCGCGGGTCCTTCACGGTTGCGTGGATGGTCGTCACGACCGGGCAGGGCCACGCCGACGTGCAGATCCTGCAGTTACCGCTGCTCTGTGGCCTGTGCTCGATCAGCAACCCGCGGATGACCAGCACTAGATCGCCGATCAGGTTGCGCGCCGTTTCCATGTCGGCCGCGGACCACTCGTTGTCCTGCTCCGCCAGGTACTCCGCCTCGTGCAGGTGGACGTAGAGATCGTCGTGCAGCAGGTCACCTGCCTCGGCGAGTGCTGGTGAGGGTGTGCTCATCGAATACCTTCCCCGGGGGTCGGGCGAGGTCCGCTGCCCCGCCGATGATCAGATAACCGGTTCACCATGGGTTATGCAACGTATTCACCACTGGTAAATCTAGCCGTGTCGGTGGAATTTTGTGATGTTGGGATCTATGATCTTCCGCCGGGAGGTGTCACCATGCCACATCGTGAGCCGACGGTACGCAGCCGGGAACTGGGTGACGGGCTGCGCCAGGCCATGCAGGACGCTGGGCTGACCGGCAAGCAGGCCGCCCAGGCGCTCGGCGTGTCACCGAGCTTCGTGTCCATGCTGCTGTCGGGAAAACGCGGGACCAGCGAGCTGGACATCGCCACGTTCCTCGGCGTGTGCCGGGTCAAGGGCGCCGAGCGCGACCGGCTGCTGGCGCTGTGCCGGGAGCAGGACACCCCGGGCTGGTTCCAGCAGCACGGCTCCCGGCTGCCCAAACAACTCGTCACGCTGATCGACCATGAGAACAAGGCGGTCACCGTCGGTGACTTCCAGCCGATGGTGGTGCCCGGCCTGCTGCAGACCGCCGAGTACGCCCGCGCGCTGATCCGGGAGACCGGAAACGTTCCCCCGGGCGAGGTTGACGACCGGGTGGCCGCCCGGCTGGCCCGCCAGAGCCTGTTCAGCCGGGATTACCCGGCCCGGTTCACCTACTACCTGCATGAGTTCGCGCTGCGGCTGCCGGTCGGCGGGCCCGCGGTGATGCTCGAGCAGCTGCACCACCTGCTGCGGATGTCCAGGCGCTCCTACCTGACCCTGCGGGTGGTGCCCGCCGCGCTCGGCGGGCACGCCGGGATCGCCGGGCCGTTCATGATGATGGAGTTCGCCGAGTTCAAGCCGGTGGCCTACCTGGACAGCGAGACCGCCTGCCTGTTCTTGGAGAAGCCCGAGGAAATCGCCGCCTACCAGCGCATCCTGGGGGCACTGGCGGAAACTGCACTGAGCGAGGGAGAATCACGGGAGCTGATTGCCGCCCTGGCAACCGGGCTCTCCGCGGATCGAGAGGACCATGATGACCGCGCCTGAGCCGGACAGCATCGTCTGGCGCACCAGTAGCTACAGCACGAGTGAGGGTGCCTGCGTCGAGGTCGCGCCCGCGCCGGGCCGGGTGCTGGTGTGCGACTCCAAGGATCCCGAAGGCCCCGCCCTGGCCGTCCCCACCGCCGCCTGGCGAGCCTTCCTCACCACCCTCACCGACTGACCCCACGCGCCTCCCCGAACTGGGAGCTGACTCGCCAAGTCGCCTCCGCGCTCGTCTCACCAGCCCCTCCTGCCCCAGGGGGAGGTGGGTGGATCCATTACGGATGTGCCGGAGACGGCAACTTTGGACCAGAAGTTGCCGCCGGTGGCACGTCCGCACGCTGCAGCAGTCCTTCCTCAGACCTCACGGACAGTGACATCAGGTACGTGCCCGCCGCCCTGGGGTGATACCCACTCCGGCGGCGCGGGCTGACAGGGTGGGTGTGTGACGGCGACCGGCGATGAAGGCTGCACCGGCGAGGATTTCACCGACGCGGTGTTCGCCGACCAGGAGTGGGACGGGCGCTGCTTCGTTGACTGCCGGTTCACCGACGCCGACCTGCGGGGGCTGCGCACCCGCGGCTGCCGGTTCACCCACTGTGACTTCACCCGCGCCGACCTCGGTGCCTCGGAGCACCGCGCGACGGCATTCCACAGCTGCACCTTCCAGCGCACCGTGCTGGCCGACTCGGTGCTGGAGCGCTGCTCCCTGCTGGGCAGCACGATCAGCGACTGCCGGCTGCGGCCGTGGACGCTGCGCGAGGTCGACCTGAGCCTCACCGCGCTGGGTCACGCGGACCTCCGGGAGGTCGTGCTCGCCGGGTTGCGGCTGACCGAGGCGAACCTGGTGCAGGCCGACCTGCGGGGCGCTGACCTCTCCGGGGCTGACCTGACCGGGGCCCGGATGCTGGCGGCCCGGCTGGAGGGCGCCGACCTACGCGGAGCCCGGCTGGACGCCGACGCCCTGGTGCAGGCGCGGTTGACCGGTGCCCGGATCGACGTGGACACCGCGATCCGCTTGGCGGTGGCGAACGGGTTGCGGGTGGACCTCGGTGCGTGAGAGTGCGTGACGAGGTCGATCCCACCCCGACCCGGGGCGCGCGCGCCGTCGGAACCGCGGTGACCGTCGGGATCGGGGCCGCGGTGGCCGTCCAGGCTCGGATCAACGGCGAGCTCGGCCAGCGGATCGATGACGGTGTCGTCGCGGCTCTGCTGTCCTTCCTGAGTGGCCTGCTCCTGCTGGTCGTGCTGGCCGCGACCCGGCTCCAGGTGCGCCGCGGACTGAGCCGGGTCGCCGCCGCGGTGCGGGACCACCGACTGCGCCGCTACCAGCTGCTCGGCGGGGTCTGTGGCGCGTTTGTGGTGGCCTGCCAGGGGCTGACCGTCGCGACCATCGGGGTGGCGGTGTTCACCGTTGCGGTAGTGGCCGGGCAGACGGCCAGCGGCCTGCTGATGGACCGGGCCGGCGTCGGGCCGGGCGGGCCGCGGGCGGTCAGCGTGCGCCGGGTCGCTGGTGCGGTGCTCGCGCTGGCGGCCGTGGTGCTGGCCGTCTCTGACCGGCTCGGCGCGCCGCAAGTCCTGTGGCTGACCCTGCTGCCCGCGCTGGCCGGGGTAGGTGCCTCCTGGCAGCAGGCGGTGAACGGGCAGGTCGGGGAGGCCGCCCGGCAGGACGGGCCAGCGTTGGCCGGGATGCTGCCGGCAGCGCTGGTCAACTTCGGGGTGGGTACCGTCGCGCTGACGCTGGTCGCGGCGGTGGAGGTCGCCATGCGCGGGCTGCCCGAACCGCTGCCCGCGCAGCCGTGGCTGTACCTCGGTGGCGCCCTGGGCGTGCTGTTCATCGGCGCCGCCGCGGCGATCGTCCCGATCACCGGGGTGCTCCTGCTGGGGCTGGGGGCCGTGGCCGGGCAGCTCGTCGGAGCGCTGCTGCTCGACCTCTTTCTGCCCGCGGCCGACCACCAGCTCACTGTCACCACCCTGATCGGCACCGCGCTGACCCTGGTGGCGGTCGCCGTGATCGCGCTGTCTGGCCGGCATCGGGCCGGGCGCCCCAGAGCCTGAGACACAGAACCTGAACACTGGTGCAAGGATGCATCCCGTGACCGCGACGGTGCTGGACGGCAAGAAGACCAGGGACGAGATCTTCGCGGATCTACAGGTCCGGGTGGCGGCGTTGCGCCGCGCTGGAGTGACCCCCGGGCTGGGCACCGTCATCGTCGGCGACGATCCGGGTTCGCATGCCTACGTGCGGGGCAAGCACAACGACTGCGCCAAGGTCGGCATCACCTCGATCCGCCGCGACCTGCCCGCGACCACCAGCCAGGACGAGCTGTTCGCGGTGATCGACGAGTTGAACGCGGACCCGGCTTGCACCGGTTACCTCGTGCAGCTACCGCTGCCAGACGGTCTGGACACCGGCGCTGTGCTGGCCCGGGTCGACCCGGGCAAGGACGCTGACGGCCTGCACCCGGTGAACCTGGGTCTGCTGGTGCTCGGTGGGTCGGGACCGCTGCCCTGCACCCCGCGCGGGATCGTGGAGTTGCTGCGCCGCTTCGACGTGCCGCTGGCTGGTGCGGCCGTCACCGTCGTGGGCCGCGGCATCACCGTCGGCCGCCCGCTGGGGTTGCTGCTGACCCGGCGCAGTGAGAACGCCACGGTCACGCTGTGCCACACCGGCACTCGGGACCTGGCCGCCGAGGTGTCCCGCGCCGACATCGTGGTGGTCGCGGCCGGGCGACCGGGACTGATCACGGCCGACATGGTCAAGCCGGGCGCCGCGGTGGTCGACGTCGGGATCAGCCGGACCGACGCCGGGCTGATCGGCGACGTCGACCCGGTGGTGGCCAAGGTCGCCGGCTACCTGGCGCCGGTTCCTGGTGGGGTCGGGCCGATGACCAGAGCGATGCTGGTCGTCAACGTCGTCGAGGCCGCCGAGCGGGCCAGCGTGCCGTGACCAGGCGGACGAGCCTGCGGCCGCAGCTGACCTTCGGCTTGGTGCTGGCCGTGGTGCTGATCGGCCTGGTGCGCATCGCGCAGTATCACTGGCGGGAGGGCACGGTGATCATCGGCGGTGCGTTGCTGCTGGCCGCAGGGTTGCGTTTAGTGCTCCCGCCGGAGCGGACCGGGTTACTCGGGATCCGCCGCCGCGCGGTGGACGTGGTCACCTACGGCGTCTTCGGGCTGCTCATGCTGGCCGTGGCGCTGACCATCACTGGGGGACCGCTGGCTGCCGGCTGAACCGGGTCGCCCGACGCGCTTGATAGCCTCCTGGAATGGCACGTTTCGGTCAGGTCGCGGTCATCGGGGCCGGCTTCTACGGTTCGACCACCGCGCAGCGATTGGCTGAGTACGACCTGTTCGACACCGTCGTCCTCACCGACATCATCGAGGGCAAGCCAGAAGGCTTGGCGCTGGATCTGAACCAGTCCCGGCCGGTGGAGGGCTTCGAGACCAGGATCGTCGGCCAGACCACCGGCCACGACGGTGCCGGGTACCAGGCGATCGCCGGCAGCGACATCGTCGTGATCACCGCAGGGCTGCCCCGTAAGCCGGGGATGAGCCGGATGGACCTGATCGAGACCAATGCCCGGATCGTCCGGGAGGTCGCGGAGAACGTCGCACTGCACGCCCCCGACGCGGTCGTCATCGTGGTGTCCAACCCGCTGGACGAGATGACCGCGCTGGCGCAGCTCGCCACCGGCTTCCCCCGGCAGCGGGTGATCGGCCAGGCCGGGATGCTCGACACCGCGCGGTTCACCAACTTCGTCGCCGAGGAACTCGCCGTCCCGGTGTCCTCAGTGCGTACCCTGACGCTGGGCTCGCACGGCGACACCATGGTTCCGGTACCCAGCGCCTGCACGGTGGATGGCACACCGCTACCCGGCCTGTTGCCCGCCGAGAAGATCGACGAGCTGGTCGCCCGGACCCGGAACGGGGGTGCCGAGGTGGTCGCCCTGCTCAAGACCGGATCCGCGTACTACGCCCCGTCGGCCGCGGCGGCTCGGATGGTGCGAGCGGTGCACCAGGACTCCGGTGCGGTGCTGCCGGTCTGCGCGTGGGTGGACGGCGAGTACGGGATCTCCGGTGTCTACCTGGGCGTCCCCGCCGAGCTGGGCCGGTCAGGGATACGCCGGGTGGTGGAGACCCCGTTGACTGACGGCGAGCTCGCCGAGCTGCGAAAGGCCGCCGAGGCCGTCCGGGCCAAGCAGGCCGACGTGCAGCACCTGTAAATCGCGTGTCCACCGAGCAAACCATCAACCGAGCTAGCATGATCAGGCCATGACGGCGCTGACCGAGACCCTGCTCACCGACGACGTCGAGGCGCGGCGGCACCGGATCGTCGAGACATTGACCGATGCCTTCGCCTCGCTCATGGCTGCCGCTCCGGCGGCGTTTCGGACCAAGTTCCGCAAAATGGCCGCCGACCCGTTCTCCTTCTACCGCGGCAGCGACTGCCTGTTCTACGCCGACGTCGCCGCGCTGGATGACCCGTGGGCCGATGAGCGCACCAGCAGGGTCTGGATCCAGGGTGACCTGCACGCGGAGAACTTCGGCACCTACATGGACGGTAACGGGGTGCTGATCTTCGATGTGAACGACTTCGACGAGGCCTATCTCGGGCACTTCACCTGGGATCTGCAGCGGATGGTGGCGAGTGTTGCGCTGCTCGGCTGGCGCAAGGCGCTGTCCGACTCAGACATCGACGCCTTGGTAGCGACCTACGTCCGGGCCTACACCGACCAGGTGCGGCAGTTCCTCGACGTCGACGACGACCGCGACTTCTCGCTGCGCCTGAATACCACCGATGGGGTGGTCCACCAGGTGCTGCAGCTGGCCCGGCTGCGCACCCGCGTCGGGCTGCTGGAGTCGGTCACCGAGACCGAGGGATTCGACCGCCGGTTCCGGGACGGGCCCGGGGTGCGGCGGCTGGACGACGCCGAGCGCGACGCCGTGTGCGCGGCGTTCGAGCGTTACCTGGGCACCATCCCGGAGAGCAAGAAGTTCCGCGGCATCGCCTACGCGATCAAGGACGTCGTCGGGCGTAGCGGCTTCGGCATCGGCAGCGCCGGGTTGCCCGCCTATAACGTGCTGATCGAGGGCTACAACCAGGCGCTGGACAACGACGTGGTGCTGTCGATGAAGCAGGGCAACGTCGCGGCCCCGTCCCGGGTGGTCACCGACGAGCGGATCGCGTCCTACTTCAAGCACCACGGCCACCGCACCGCCATCTCGCAGCGCGCCCTGCAGGCGCACGCCGACCCGCTGCTCGGCTACACCGAACTGGACGGGGTGGG